>NZ_JAZKRK010000052.1:0-10375 GCF_036626455.1 Halodesulfurarchaeum sp.
CTTCCCCCCATCAGTTCCGCCCGATGGCCAGCCCGGAATCGACCGTCCGGTTGCCTGGGGACCAGCATCTGAAGAAGCGGTTAATCGCCAATTGGGGTCCGGAAAGAACTCATCCGTGGGCAACCAATAGAAGCGACCGCCGTCGGTTTCAGGAACCTGCAATGACGCTGATGCGGATTCCACGTCCGGCCCCGAGAAAAGCCAGAGGACCGACCCGGCATCCTCACCCGTCGTTCTGACTCCCTCCGGAACGAGCAAACTGACCCGTTCACCGTCAATCTGAAGCGGTGTGGAAAACACCGCTGTTTCGAGCGATTCTATGCCGACGTCACCAGCCCGAAGAAGCGTAGCCCCGTTGCTGATCCGGCCGCCATTCGCTGTCTCGACGAAACGAAGTAACCCAGTCTGAAGCGGATTTCGGGCAGCGACCACAGCAGGATCCACGGTTCGTTCTACCGTCTCGAAATCGATCGCTACCGCCTCCTTTGCGATCTCCTCATCCGCTGTGGAATCAAGCTTCGGTGGGTCATATTCGGTGGGCCAGGCGGCCGTAAACTCCCACCGAATCCGGGATTGACTCTTCTCGTCCAGGACCGTTACCGCGAGCGATTTTAGCCCGGCTTCCGTGTCACCACGCTCGACTGCATCCCGCCAGTCGAAAAGAACCGTTCCGTCAGGCGAAAGTCCTCGTTCCAATCGTACCTGCCCATAGGCCGAATTACCCCACTGCGCTTTCGAATTCGTCGATGTATCATCATCGGCCGACCGTTGGTTGATTCGCCGTGGAAGACCGACTTTTCGCACGCCGTCGATTTCCACGCCATCGATTTCGACAGTTAACTGACCGAGACGCCCAGTCGCCTCCCGTTTTATTTCGGATGCAACCGCACCTGCAGCCCCGGAGGCATCCTCGGCAAGACCCACAAATGCGGCTGATCCGGTGGCCGCCATCACTGTTTGGTCGGCGTTTTCGGAGTTCATAGTTTTTGGTGACGGAATCGTATCACGGAACTATTCGGTATTGGGCGGTCGGTAGCATGGCCCATTCCTCACAGCTCCGTCCGATCCATTTTATCGTAGGCCACAGTCACTGATTCGATGGCGACATCCCCATCGGCCGTCGCGTCCAACTCTGGAGGCCCGTACTCGGTGATCCAGGCGTTTGAAAACTCCCACCGAATCTTTGCCTCCCCGCTCTCGTTCATCAACACCACCGCGATTTCCTTGCGGCCCTCGTCAGCTTTCCCTGCCTCCACCGCCCGCCGCCAATCGAGCAGTTCAGAGCTCCCCGGTGCAAGACTCCGCTCCATTTTGAGATCTTCCCACGTGGTTTGTCCCCAGACTTTCTTCTCGTTTGTATCATTGCCTTCGCGGTATTCTCCTTGCTCAGTACTTCGAGATGGCAGGTCAATGTATCTGAAACCGGGAATTTCGATGGTTTCAATCTCGACTTTGAATCTGCCGGTCTTCATTGGTCCGTGTCTATCTGGCATCTTATTGACCCCCCATTGCTGCAGCGCGACTGTACCCAGTCGTGTAACTCGTGATTTCGAGCGCCGTATCCGCCGGCCCGTCTACCTCGGTCGAAACCTCCTCGAAGACGAACTCCTCCAATGACAGTTCATCCTGTGTTTCCGAGTTCAATCCCACCGGCGTCGCTTCGAAGAACTGTTGGCGCAAACCCGTGCAGCCTGCTGTGCTCGCTGCCAGTACCGTTGCAGCGACGAAGGAGCGCCGAGTAACCGGCAATTCGCGGCATCGATTGCGACCCATACCTCACAATTTGGGGTTGTTAACTTAAAACATGACACGATTTATCTAGTGAAGGCCCATGATACGCCTGACCCACCAGTCCCAAAAACGGCCAGTGAGGGGAATCCGTTTTCGGTGACGGCGTTTCAGCATCCACGAATCGGAGAGCAAGCTCGGCTATCCTGCAGCGGACGAGCGAGCGGTCGCCTCCTCGTAGGCGTCCGCAATGACCACAACCCCTTCGACGAACCGTCGAAGCTCCTCACCGTCCCGTAGCGGGTCCCGTATTTCGACTGTGACCGTTGCCCCGTTTCCCGGCACTCGCTCGACGAGGTTGTCGACCGGGTATTCGGCGAGCGAACTCCCACGGCCCTCCATCTCCTCGTTGCGTGTTTTTGCCCACGAGGCGACCACGCCGGACGCGTCGCCGAGAGCAGCCACTTCGAGATTGCCGATCGCCCGGAGCGCGTTCATCGACAAACCGTCCGAAATCGCATCCAGGGCCATCCGGGAGGTCCCCACCATAACGAGGTCTTCCTTCCGGGAAACGACAAGTCCATCCATCTCGGTGGCACGCTCAGCCATCTCGTCGAACCGAATCGTCCCGATATTCGCGGAAAGAGCTCCGTCAACCGGCCCGACCAGCACTCCTTCGTCACCGGAACCGGCAAGTTCCGCTTCGCCGAATGTGAACGTTACCCACCTACCCCCTGATTCGGTCCCGCCCGACGACAGTTTGCGTTTGTCGTAGTAGGTAGAGACGCTCCGTCCATCGACAGTTCCCGTCAGGCGTTCTCCTTCCGTGTCCCCACCGTCGGCTGACGGCCTGAGATTGGCTTTCTGGCCCGCCTTCCGCCACTCGGCCCGCTCGTTCCGCCATTTCAGGCTCTTAATGACGTACCACCCCAGGGCAAGGAGTCCGAGGACACCGGCCATCCCACCCACTGACCCTCCGGGGATATCCGTGAAGGACAACCAGGGTGCCGCATACCCCAGGTCGATAGCTATCCAAACTCCAATGACAACAGCCATCCACGCGACCGCGACAGTGTAGGAGAGGACTTCGCTGCGATTCATTGGACACCCCTCGACTCGGGTATCGCGGCCGTTTCCGCAGTCGACGCTCCGACGGAAATCGAACCCGACCGTGACACTGGCTGCGGGGGCCGGCGAGTGTGTGCCGACCGGTGTAGTGGCGTCCTCATATCACCGAAACCGAGGAAACTCGTCCCCCCGTTGCCGAAGCGTTTCGGCCGTGTCGTCTCAGCCGACGCCTCGGTTAGTATCGCGCGTGGTAAAGCTCGGACGGTGCCATCAACGGTCGACGCCTGGTCGAAAGTTCCCATGATTCACCGTCCGTCTCGTTCCGTGCCACGTGAATCACAAGCCTAGCTATTTAGTGAGGCGGCAATGCACACCGGCTCGAAATATCCCATTGGTCGGTAGTTAGCTCCCCGATACACTCTCGGACGCGTCCTCGAACCCGTTCGCTATGGCAGCAACAGCCTGCGCTCGCCGCTCGATTTCGGCTCCGTCGAGAACGACGCCTTTCCGGTCCGTGCCGACGGTCTCGGCGTCCCCTATCATCCGATCGGCGAACTTCGTTTCCATTAGACCGGCAACGGATCCAGCGAGCGTGCCGCCGGCCTCGCGGAGGGCCTCGGCATAAATGTCGGCGGTCTTGCCGACGTGGACACCATCCGACGGTTCGAGCCCCTGCATTGCCTCTCGGGCACGAGGCGTAAGGATGTCGCGGGCGAAGTCTTCCGACTCGCCCAGGACGGCGATGTCGCCGAGGGACATCATCTGCCCGTCAATGTTGGCTGGCAAGTTCTCCATCCCGGCCCGCGGCACAGCCCCACCCGTGAGAATGAGAGCTTGGTCGGCGGGCTCGGAGAGGGTGGTCTCGACGACGGTGAAGGTCTGTTCGCTCGATCCGGACTCGTCGCCACTGCCCACGTCGCGGCTTTCGGTCCTGACGCGAACTTCGCGACCGTCGACGGTCCCGACGAGATCAGGTTTGCCCACGATCCAGCTGAAGCCACTCGGAGAGAGACCGGCCCGCTCGCCGGCCCGTTTCCAGGACCGCTTCTCGACCAACAGGAGGATGGCAGCGCCGAGGCCCCAGAACACCACGACGAACAGAATTCCACCGATCGGCCCCCCGCCGAATGGTAATTGGTCAGGGGTGAGAAAGGGGCGGGCGTTCCCGGAGATTGTGACAATCATGACGCCGAAGGCCACCACTCCCCAGGCGATTATGGCGAGCTGGAAGAGACGATGCTTGCGTATCAGCGCCATGATCTACCCCCGATACCGACCGCGAGGCCGGCGAGTTGGGTCGACCTGGCGGCGAGTACCGTTCTCCCGTTTGTTCTCGGGGATTTGTCGTCCGACGATGTCATGGCTACAACCGGATAATCGGTTGATAATAAATCGGGTCGCTACGTGTCTCGTGTGAATCGGTAACAGACGGTTACGGATTACCCCGTCGAAGCCACGTCAGGGGACGATTGTCAGTCGTCGGCTGGTGCTGGCGACGCGCCGTCGGTCGTCCCGGTCGACGGCTCGCGGACGACCTGCTTGTCGGCCTGGCCCTTCCTGGTTCCCTTCACGGTGTAGGAAAAATCGTAGTCGCCGTCGCCATCGAGGTCCTCTGCGACGAGCTGCTCCGTGGAGCGCTCGACGACCGCCAGCCCGCCCGAATCGGCAGAATGTGGCGTCGTCTGGACGTGGAGCGGTTCCTCGTCGCTCGTCACCCACACGAAGTGCTCGGGGAGGTCGACCTCGGCGCGACCGTCCTCCAGTTCGGCGACGCCGGAGGTCTCGGTGTGGGGCGTTCCCGCCTCGGAGGCGGTGTAGACGACCTCCCGCTCGCCGTCGTCGGTGTCGACGGTCTGGGTGAAGTTCTTGTTCCCGGTGACGTCAAGGTCACCGTCGATGGATACTTTGTCGGGGTCGATCTGAACCGTATGGCCGCTGGTGCCGGCACCGAGGTTGAGACGCTTGATGCCACCTTTGGCACGGATGTTGCACGCGCCGGCGCCGCCACCGCCGAGCGCCACGCCCATCGTGAGTCGATAGTCCTCGTCGCCGATGCGGACGTCGCCCTCCGTCTCGTTGAGATTCCAGTTGTTCCGACCGGCGATGTCCACTGGGATCGAATCCTCCACGCCGATATCGAGAACGTCGCCGATGTCGATCCAGCCATCCGTACTGGCGGTGAAAACGGGGACAGCCCCACCAGTGAGTTTTCGAACACGGAGCCGCACCTCCCCGTAGTCACCGGAAACTTCGCCCATGAGTTCCATCAAATCATCACCCTGGTTCTTGAGAATGAGATATGGGCTGCGGTCGTCGACGACCAGTTGTTCGAACGTCGCAACGGGGCCTGTCGTATTAACCGCGTTCCATTGCGAACCGTCCCCGAGCAACACAAGCCCCGTATCGGTCGCGAAGAACTTCGCTCCGCGTGCCGGTTCGTACTCGCCTACGTTGTCAGACACATCACGGATCTCGATATCCGTGTCGTACTGCTCGAAGTTCTCGTTCAGCGGAACGTGCCAGTCCTGTTCGCCTTCAGCCGGAACGTTGTAGCCGTGATTTGGTGTTTTGGGCATCGTTGTAGTGGTGGTTTTGCCGGGCTTATCCCCCGTACTGGTACTGTCCGTACCCCTGCTCGCCGTAGTCGTCCTCCGGTGTCGAGGTGGCGGTCGACGTCGGCTTGACTGTCTCGACAGTCGACGTCGACGAATCCTCATCCGATCCCTCCTCGGGGGCAGTCGGGACGCTCGTTGATGTGGCAGTCGCCGTGGCGGTGGCCGAGCCGCCGTAGCCGTAGTCGGTCGTCGGCGTAGTCGTCCCCTCATTCGCACCGTCCCCAAATTCGATCGCTATGCCGTCCTCGAGGCGTACCGTGCAGCCCGCGCTGGCGGACATGGCCAGCGTGCCGACCGCCGCGAGGAGCTGCCGCCTATCGAGACGGGTTCGCCCCGCCGGATCGCCCTCATCGGTCACGAGCGCACTCCCCCCCCCTTATGGCGGGTCGCCGACGAACTGACCCCGATGGCCTGTCAGTGGTTGTGGTCCGAACCATGCGACGGAGTTCCCTGGTGAGTACTTGAAACGTAACCCGAGACACGTCGTGTCTCTCCGGAGGTCACGACTGCCGCTCTACCTCAACTCTAGAACGGCCCAGTCGAGAGGGGACACGTCCTCACAGAATAAATAGGGGGTTCGCCGAACCAAACGCTGATAAAAGTTCACACACTTCCCGACCTATGGGAGATCCAACACGTTCTCAGGCCCAAGAGCAGGCGGTCGTCGCCGCGTCGATTGACGGCGCGGGCCTCTTGGAGGGGGACGTGTTCGCCACCGTCAACGAGGAACTCGCCGCCGTATTCCAGTACGACGAGCCGGATGCACTCGTCGGAACTCCCTGGACAGAACTCTATCCCCAGACGGAACAGGATTACCTGAAAAGCCAGGTACTCCCGAAGGTGAGCGACGGGCAGGGATGGCGGGGCACTGTACAAGGGAGGCGGGCCGACGGCAGCACGTTCAAGCAGGTGCTGTCGATTCGACCCACGAAAAACGGCCATCTCGCTTGGGTCGTGCGGGACCTCGCCGATGGGTCGGCGCCCGAAGAACCGAACAATTCCAGCAGCGAACCACGCCAGGGACGAAGACCATCCACGGACAACGAGGATGGAGTGGCCGCATCAGGGAGAAAGAACGTGGACAGATTCGGAACGGGAGCAGACGGGGACCTCGGGTTCGAGTTTCGCCTGCTGGCGGAGCACGCGCCGATTCCAGTCGCCGTGGCCACCGCTGACCGCGGTATCGTCTATAGCAACCGCGAGGCGGTCGAACTCTTAGGCGCCGAGCATCGGCGGGAGGTGTTCGGTAAGGATCCGGAACAACTCGTCCACCCGGACGAACGGGAGCAGGCGAGACGCCGGCTCCGCCGTGTCATCGAGAATCGTGAGGCAACCGAGCCCGCGAAGTACTCGCTGGTTGGGGTCGACGACGAGGAGCGATACGGAGAGATAGCGACCGTGCCGGTGACCTATCAAGGGGAATCAGGGGCGTACATCGTTGTCAACGACGTCACGGCGTATCGCCGGTCGCAGGCCCGGCTCCAACGGGAGCGACGGTTCCTCGAAACGGTCCTGGACGTCGTTGATGACGTGATATACGTCCTTGACGAAGACGGGGAGACGTACCTCTGGAACGAAACACTCGCCGAGACGACAGGGTACAGTCACGAAGAGATCAACGAGATGCACACCAGGGAGTTCCTTCCCGAGGAACAGTACGAATACGTACCCGGCCTGATAGATGCCATCGATTCCATCGAGGACCGCCGGGTCGATCTCGATGTCCTCACGAAGGACGGCGAGCGCATCCCTCACGAGTTCAGGGGGACCTCCTTCGAGAACCCCACCACTGGAGAGGTCTTTCGGTGTGGAATCGCACGAGACATCAGCGAGCGCCTGGAGTACGAACAGCGGCTCGAACGGTACGAAACAATCGTCGAGACGATCGACGACGGCGTCTACGCGCTCGACGAGGACCTTCAGTTTTCCTTCGTCAACGACGCACTCTGTGAGATGCTCGGGTACTCACGGGAGTCCCTTCTCGGAACTGCCGTCCGCGATCTGGTCGAATCCGACGAGGTGCACCCTCTCGTCGAGGATATCCGACGACGCGTCGACAACGGGAACTCGAATGTGGGGACCGTCCGGGGGACGTACGACGGCCCCGACGGCGAGTTCATCTACGAGACCCGATATCGAATGCATCCCGAACCGGACGATCAGTTCCAGGAAATAGTGGGTGTCCTCCGGGACGTGACCGAACGTGAACAGCGAAAGCGGGAGATAGAGAGGAAACTCGACGAGCTCGGAACGCTGGATCGCATCAATCGCACCCTGCTCGAAACGACGCGGGACCTGATTCGGTCGGGGAGCCGCAATGTAATCGAGCAAACGGTCTGTTCGCAGCTCGCGGGATCCGACCTGTACGAGTTCGCCTGGACCAGCGAGCAGTCAATCGGTGGGGAGCAATTGACTCCTCGATCGGCCGCCGGAGGGGACCGAGGTCTGTTGGACGCAGTTGGGACCGACGCCGATAATGGCGAGGTCACGTTCGATCCCGCGGCGGAGGCAATCCGGACCGGACAAACCATCATCCCCGAGAAATCAATTGGAGGGCCAGGAGACGCCGCGATAGAAAGCGGCTTCGAGTCGACGGCCGCCATCCCACTTCACCACGAAGGGACCGTCTACGGGGTTCTGGTGGTCCACACCGAGCGGGAGGACGCCTTCAGCGAGCGCGAGCTGGAAGGGTTCGACATCCTCGGACGCACCGTCGGGTTCATCATCAATGCCGTCAGAAGCCACCGGCTCCTGTTTACCGACGCTGTTGTCGACCTCGAGTTCCTCATCCCAGGGCCCGATTCCATCCTCGGTCCCGTCGCCGAGGGTCTCGACTGCGAACTAACACTCACCGGCCACGTCGCAAGAGGGAGCCGCTGGGTGCTGTACGTCGACGTGGACGGGGCGACACCGAAGGACGCCGTCGGCGCTTTGTCCAGCGACTCGAGTGTCGAACGCGCACGGGTCATCAGAGCGAGTGACGACGAAGGACGGATCGAACTCGTCGTCACGCCGGGGTCGTTGCTCCATACCATCAACCATGCGGGGGGAACCCTCCGAACCGCCGTCGCTGACCGCCGAAAAACGCACTTCACCGTCGAAGCACCGGCCGAGGCCGACGTTCGTGCCATCGTGGAACGGATACAAACCGAGTATCCGGCTGCGGACCTCCTCGCCCAACGCGAGCGAAGTAAAGAGGCCACCACCCCTGGTCGGCCAGACGGGGTGTTAGGAAACCTGACTGACCGACAACGCGAGTCCCTCGAAACGGCCTATCGAGCGGGATACTACGACTGGCCGAGGCGGAGCACGGCCACGGACGTCGCGGAATCGCTCGGGATCGCATCATCCACGCTCCACGGACATCTCCGGAAGGCCGAAGGAATCGTCCTCTCGACGGTGTTCGAACAGGAGAACAACTCCCGAGGCGAAGCCGGAGCGACCACGCCGGACGGTCGGTGAAGCAGGTGGTGTCAGGAGAGATGATGTGATTCGGACGAATCAGACCGGCGGCAGGATCGACCTGCCGATCAATCGAAAGTGATCCATCCCCCGTGTCGTCATCGAGGCGAATTGCGACCCGCTCTCCGGGCTCGGGTATCGTCTCACTGCTCGCTCGAAACGGTCTCCCGATCCGGTTCTATCGACTGCCTGTCGACGCTGTCTCGAGCGCCCCGATAGTCGTGGCAGCGAGATCAATGCCGCCGGAGAGCCTGTTCGAACTCGAGATTTCTGCGTCACCGACGGGCGTCGACTGCTTTGTGGCGACGATGACGACGTCCCCGTCTGCCTGGACACGTCTATCGTGGAATCGAACCGCCCACCCACGGACAAGCAACGAGTGAGCGACAGCGGCACTCGCTAATTACCTAGGGTCAGGATTCAAGGAATCCAATCCGCTGGCAAATGCATGGTCGATTTGACCCCTGGCAGCAGCGATCGAACAGGACGAGTGACCAGACGAGGCGTGTTACGAACCGGCGCAATCGCTGCAACAGCCGTCTTCGCAGGATGCAGTGGTGCCGGGGGCGGCGATAACGGTGACGGGACCGACCCGACGACTGCGGGCAGCCCCTCGACTCCCTCCACGGAGACGCCCGCTGAAACCGAGGCGCCCGAGGAAACGGAAACCGCCGAGGAGACGCAAACGCCAGTTTCCCCGCCAGTCGGCGCTGACGTCCTCGGTGGCCCCGACGACCTCCAGTCCAGTGCGGAGGTCCGCGCGACGGTCCTCGAGGAGGACCAGGGCGCCGGCCGATACGTGTTCACGCCGGCGGTCGTCTGGCTGGAGCCAGGCGGGACCATCTTCTGGACCTTCGAGGAAACCGATCACACCGTGACGGTCTACCACCCACAGTACGACAAGCCGAAACGCATTCCCGACGCCGCCGAAACACCGTTCAATTCCGAATTCACTGGCGGAGGCGAGCCGGGCACGAGTTTCAATTTCGTTTTCAACGTCGAGGGAGTCTGGAACTACTTCTGCAAGCCCCACGAGGAACGCGGCATGGTCGGTATGGTGATCGTTGGCAGTCCACAGGGTGGCGACGGTGCAGCCGCGCCGACGGTCGTCAAAAGCGCGGGGGCGTCCGAAAAGCTAACCCGTCTGCTCGAAGTCGCCGAGATCGGCAATTCCACAGAGACGGAGTCTTCGAGCGATATCGTCGAGATTCCCCGTTACGAGTTCTCGGAAGGAGAATCCTACACATTCGATACGCTGTTCCGGACGGACAGCGGGACCCGCGAGTCTACCGAGACGTGGACGGTCACGGCGGTCGATGGCGAGGACGTGACGGTCGAGGTTTCATCG
This sequence comes from Halodesulfurarchaeum sp., assembly GCF_036626455.1. Classification (NCBI taxonomy): domain Archaea; kingdom Methanobacteriati; phylum Methanobacteriota; class Halobacteria; order Halobacteriales; family Halobacteriaceae; genus Halodesulfurarchaeum; species Halodesulfurarchaeum sp. The sequence continues at coordinate 10,222 of NZ_JAZKRK010000052.1, forward strand.
ACCGTGGATGGCGAGACGACGACACAGACGTTTTCGGGAACCCACGAAACGATCTACGACGTGGCTGCTCAGGAACTCGTCTTCAACGCCTTTGCGGTCGCCCGGAGTCCGCTTCGGTTCGCCGAGATGGGGAATCTGTCCGCCGGCAACAACT
>NZ_JAZKRK010000053.1:0-10044 GCF_036626455.1 Halodesulfurarchaeum sp.
GGGTCAAATACACGTCCCGAGACGTTGCTCACAAAACCCTGGGCGTCTTGCAGTTTGACGCGTTCCATATCCAAGGCGCACCTCCATTTGCCAGTGGTGGCGAAGGGAGTCCATACCCCGGAGCAGACAGGTTGACATTACGAGCACCAACCGCGTATCAACTTCATGGTTCCCATGGTGATTTCAACAATAAAACATCGATCCGCTGGAAAGGGGACAGCCACGAACAGTATTCAGGCCATATAGAGGAGGATGTCACTATCTCATTTGTTCCCGAACAGGTCGCCTTTCCGAACGTGCGGGTAATAGCCGCAAACTTCTTGGACTGGGTACGTTCTCTCAGTGGGTAAGCCTATTTGATCGGGAATAATTGCTGGATAAATCGTCCTAAACAAACCTCCAAATTGCAATTATCGGAATCCAACTGGGGATTGATGCCGGTATTGTAATGGTCTAGGTTTTGCACGCCATTTTAGTTAGAGAAAAGGTAGCTCTCAGTGACCGTGCTGAATACAGGGCGCGTATTCAGGAAACCAACTGAAAAAGAATGGAGGGTGACTTGGAAATAAATTGGTTTATTGAGCTGGTTGTCGCTTGCAATCAGTAAGGCAAAAGATACTCAGGTTAAAAAATAGCCAACTTAGATAATGGCAAATAGAAAGAAGGTTGCCTACACTCTTTTCGTTGTCGGTATATTGTTACTTCCAGGACCACTCTATCTCAGTGCCGCGGATAATGTACTCCTTCCAGCTCCAAAAGCAGAGAAATCATATGGCGCCGAAATCATTGACCTCCAAGACGAAGAGGACCTAAATAGACTGTTTAGCTATTCAGACCGCCAAATCGCGATTACACAATACAATTTCCGGGAAGATCCTGAATACTCTCACCAATGGAATATCTCAGCTTGGCAGGTCCTGGAGACCGCAATGGCCAACGGATCAGTGACTGTTTCAGATAGTGAGATTCGCGAAGAGATTCAAAAGATCGATGCTCGATACCAATTCGTGCGGAAAGATATGGAAGAGGACAGAGTGTATTATCGACTGTCTACCGAGCAAAACGGATCAATTGTTCGTACCGAACCAGCCTCCGACGACCAGGTCCTCGGCGCAATTGCCGACCAGGCGCCACGCTATGAGAATCTTACAGCAGAAGAAAAATCGACTGTCGACAAGATCTTGAGTGCCTCCACTGTTGGTGGTGAATTTAGAGGAACCCCTAGATCGGGCTATGTTCCTCGGGTGAACGAACCCTTTGTTGATGAGCTTTCTACCTCAATTTGGAAAGGTGATACCCTCTATTATATCGACGAGGTGTATTACGTCGACCGCTTCGAATCTACCAGACTCGAAGACAGGTTATGGGGAGGAAAAGCCCTCACCGGCATCGGCCTCCTGCTAGTAATACTCGGAATTTGGAGGATATCGAGATAGGAGGATGGTGTAACCTTAAACGCCGATTCTAATTGTTTCCATTATACTCAACTCATCTGAAATAGTCAATTAATTTCACGAGGCAAGAATGGTCTCATTCTGCTGACTTCACGCTCTGTATTCAGCAGTCGTTTTCTGACATTCACTGAATAGCTCTTCGTGAGCACATTGGATATAGTCCCGACATCGGACACCCTATTCCATCCCACTTTTCGATAACTAACAACTTTTTACGACCCTATCCTACGACAGTTCGAAGAGATACCTCAATGCCCGCGAACCCGGGGGGACCCCTACGAGCCTCCGAAATACGCGCGCGCATGAAGCGACGAATTATTGCTGAATCAAATCGGTAGCGAGTAGCCAAATCCATAACCGGATCGCAAGTAAACACACTCGATTTCTTTTGGAATTGACATACAATTACTTCACCCCTGTACCCCCTGAAGATGATTTTTTCGAGCAGGAAAAGTCAGGCTCGTTTGAAATTTTGAGCAAAGAACCTCTATTCTAATCGACTTGCAGATCGATCAGAATTTGTCCGTCCTCGAAGATCGTCATCTGCACCTGATGGTCTTCGGCGACCCCGCCCTCTTGGAGTAATTCGAGCTCGCGCATGGCTTCCCGCTCGATCGAGATGCCGGGCGTGTTGTGGCCGAGCGACCGCAGATCTCGAAAGCCACGATAGAAAACCTCTTCGACGTCACGCGTTGGAAGTTGTACCGACATATGCTACAAGAGTAAGACCAGGATTAACCCCCCAACAGAACGTTGGGGTCTCACTTGGGAACGGAACACCCGCATACTCAACCCCGCAAAAATTTTCTTCTCGCTTCAATCGCTTCGAGCAGCTACCGGACGATAGTCGTTGTTGGACTGAATCGGGAACTCCCCTGGTATCTCGTCCATCGGTTCGAAGAGCGGTGATTGGCTTTTACCCCCATCACCGAGGGGAGTCAACCCAGCGTTCTCGGGATCGTGCTCCTCGAGGAAATGTTTCCACTGAGGGTCGTGGTCGTCGAAGGTATGGCAACAAAAGGGACACTCGACCAGCCGTTTTACCTCTCGGCCTTTTGAGAATGTTTTGATTTCGAGAGTGCCCTGGCGGCGGACGGTTTCGGCGTTCACGCCGACCACCCCTTATTGAAAGCGGGTTGTTGAAGCGAAAACGCCGGTTTCAGGGCCTCTACTGCTCGAACATAAAACCCATCAAAACCAGCGTATGGGACCGTTGAGATTCGAACTCAAGTCCGACGCCCCCCAGGCGCCGAGGATACCAAGCTACCCCACGGTCCCGCACTCGATGAGATGGGTGAGCGACCATTAAGGGCTTCGTTCCCCGACTCAGACGAGCACCGCTTCGAGGTCAACCACCGTTCCCGCCGCTTGATCTCCGTCCCCCACCAGCGTCCCGAGACACACCGCAGCCCCATCCGGAGTCGTACAGACCACCAATCCGTCAGGTTCGGTCTCAGGACCCGCTATCACGCCCGGTCCATACACTGGCGCTCCGTTCGCGACCTCCTTGGCAGCACTCGGGGCGATGACCACCTCGGGGAGATGGGTGAGGGCCCGTTCGGCGGGGTGGACGACCTCCCGCAACCAGTCCTCGCGGCCCGACTCCTCGTACCGAGCCAGGCCGTCGGAGAGGTCGTGGAGCGTGTGCAACTCGCTGTCGTCGAAGGGTGTCGTGGCCGTCCGGCGGAGGTCGCCCATGTGAGCGCCGGTGCCCAGCGCGAGGCCGATATCGTGACACAGCTTTCGGACGTAAGTCCCGCTCTCGACTTCCATCCGGAGGAGCGCCTGACGGTCCGCTACCTCCAGCACATCGAGTTCGTGGACCGTTCGGGTCCGGAGACGGCGGGCGACTGCACTTTTCCGTGGCGGTTTCTGGTAGATTTCGGCCTCGAATTCCGCAACGGTCGATTCGAGATCGGTCGGTGGACTGGCGTGGAGTTCGAGGACTGCGACGTATTCCTTCGAGCCCTCCAGCAGTGCCGGAACGAGCCGCGTTGCGTTGCCTAGGAGGACCGGCAACACGCCGGTGACCTTCGGATCGAGGGTCCCGGCATGGGCCGCCCGGTCGAGGTCCGTCAGCGATTTGATCCACGAGGAGACCTGATGGGCGGAGGGGCCTGGCGGTTTATCGAGGTTGATGACGCCGAACTCAAGCAACGCCTCGACGTCCCGCTTGTCCGGTGGGGCTCGGAGTGGCGATTCAGAAGTCATAGTCCACGTCCGTCACAGGGACGGCTCCTTCGTCGCGACCGCCCTCGTAGGCCTCGACGGCGTTGTGAACGATCGAGACGACCGCGTCGGGACTCCACCGGGCGGTGTTCAGAGCGAGGTCGTAGATCGAGCGGTCCTTGAAATCGATCCCGTAGTAGGCTCGATAGCGCTTTGCCTCGCTGTCGGCCCGGGCTTGCATTTCCGACCGGGCGGTCTCGAAATCCCGCTCCTCGCGCTCGGCGACCCGTTGGGTCCGGACCTGCTTCGGAGCGTCGAACCACAGCTTCAGGTCCGCGAGGTCACCGGCCATCCAGCCGGCGAGTCGCGATTCGAGTACAAGGTCGTCCCGGTTTGAGGCGATTTCTCGTTGGCGGCGGTCGAGATCCCGGTCGATTTGGTCGTCCTCCTCCGCGAGCTTGTTGAACTCGAGGGGGGTGTACCCACGTTCATTGGCCAGATCCCGAAAAATGTCACCCCCGGAGACGTGTTCGATGGAACGGGCGTCGGCCAACCTGGCAGCAACTGTCGACTTGCCGCTTCCGATCGGCCCGGAGATGGTAATCAGCATATCAGTATTCCGAGCGGCCCGCTCATATCGTTTTTGAACCCAGTGCCGCTTTACGAGGGAGAGGTCTGGATGTTCAGGGCCTTTCGGATGATCTGGGAGAACCCGATGGAGTTGAGAATGTACCAGAGGATCCACGCTTGGAGTGGACCAATAACCCCCGCAGAGAGTTCGATCTCCCCGACCAGGGGGAGCACCATTAACGACTCACCGGCTGCGAGATGCGCTGGCGGCCGGATCTTCCAGTACATCCAGAGAAAGACCGGGATCGTGATGACCATGATCCAGACCATCGGTCGGAGTTGCTCTTTGAACATCCCGAGCTGGTCGCCCATGGCGCTCATCTGTTCTTCGCGGATCCGCTCGACGGCCTCATCGTCACCGCGCTCTTTTGCGGCCTTTTGCTTTTCCTGGATCTCCTGCATCCGTTCCTGGTAGGCTCCCATCTTTTCCATGTTCATCAGGGCGTTTTGCAGGATCGCTGAGTACAGCCCGGTAATGATAGCGAGAACCATGATGACGGCGAAGAAGGGGAGAATCGAATCAAGGGGACCGAGAAATACGTCGAGGATATTACCGACGACCGACCGCACGGAGTCGACGGAATAGCCCGCAAACATCCCGAGTGCGCCTACGGCCGCAGCCTTGTCGTAGGTGCCCCAGGAGGACTCCGAATCGTCGACGTCCACCTCGGTTTCGAACTCGATCTCTTCGGTCTTCCCGAGTGCCTCTTCGACGGCTTCCCGGTCGGCAAACTGGAACCCGTCCTCGGATTCAATTAGAATATCCTTTTGGAGCAGGCGTCCCCACTGCCCGCTCGTCATGTCGTCTTTGACGTCCCGCCACTGGAGCTCGCCGTCCCTGTCGAGGAGGTCATCGAACACTTCCTCGAACTCCGGATTCTCGCGGACGAGGTCCGTGACTTTCTCCCCGATACGTGCCATTAGGCAACAAAATGGGAGGGGGCGTAATGAACCTTTTACTACGCGTGTGTGCGTTCGTCGACCGCGGCCTTTAGCTCCTTGAACACGGATTCGGGGGCCTGCTCGCCGTCAATTTCTACCAGATTGCCGGTTTCTCGGAAGTGTTCGACGACAGGAGTCGTGTTCTCCTCGTAAACGGTGATCCGTTCACGCGCTGTTTCCTCGGTGTCGTCGTCCCGCTGGTAGAGTTCCCCGCCACACTCCTCACAAACGCCCGTTTCTTCGGGTTGATCGTATTTGACGTGATAGCTTCGGCCACAGTCCGAACAGACCCGACGGCCGGTGAGGCGGTCGATCAGTTCCGACTCGCTGACTTCGAGGTACGCGACGACGTCCAGGTCGGTAATATCTTCGAGGTACCCGACCTGTGATTCGTTACGTGGATAGCCATCGAGGAGGAACCCATCAGCTTCCTCGATGGCGGCTTCGACGATTTCATTGACCACTGGATCCGGGACCAACTCACCCGCTTCCATGAACTCCCGCGGGGTCCCATACTCGGTCTCCATGTCTTTGTTCGCCCGAAGCGCATCGCCGGTCGTGATGTGTTCGATGTCGAAGGCATCGGTCAGTCGATCCGCCTGCGTTCCTTTCCCGGCACCCGGTGCCCCGAGCAGCAAAATCCGTGGATCGGACATACGTCCCTTTCCCGCGGTCAGTTTAAGGAATTGTCGAACCGGTTGATAGAGTGTCACCCAACCCGACGTTTTTGCCCATCCCACGCGCAGTTCGGGTATGAACCGGTTTACTGGCACCAGTCAGTCCGAACGCGCATCGCTCGTCGTGGCTGCGATTCGCGCTCATCGGGAGCGGGACAGTCCGTTTCTCACGGTCAAAGCTGACACCGCGTCAACCGGGGCATCTGAGAACGAGTCCGAGGGCCCGGCCCCCTGGATACAGTACCGGGACCCGGACGCCATCTGCAATCTTGACTGCACCGACGCCGAACTCGATTCGATCCGGGCGACCGTGGACAGGATCGGTGGGGTCACCATCGTCGAGCAGCAATCAGTCGAGGATGGCGGAACGAACCTTCGGCTGCGCGTTCCCGGGGATGACGAGCGGGTTGCACAGGTTATTGAGACCCTCTTTATCGATGGGTTCGGGCTACCGGAGTCGTTTCGTCTGTGGGCGGTGGCGGTGTGAGACCCGGTCAGCGATCTCGGAGTCCGCTCACGAATATCGCGAGGACGGGCACGATTTCGAGTCGACCCACCCACATCAATCCGATCATTACGAGTTTCGACGTATTTGGGAAGAAGAGATAGCTCCCGAAGGGTCCGAGCCGCCCAAAGCCCGGCCCGATGTTCCCAAGTGTCGCAAGCGAGGCGCTGACCGATTCGAGCACCGTCAAATCGAGCCCGATCCTGGCTCCGTCGAGACTGAAAAACACGGCGGCCACCCCGAACAAGACCAGATACAGCAGGGTAAACGTCATGATCCCGCGAATCGCCGCTTCGTCGACGACACTCCCGGCTAGCCTGACTGGTTCTATTACTTCGGGGTGTGCGGTGGCATACAACTGACGCCGAATGGTTTTGATAACGACCAGCCACCGAACGACCTTGATCCCCCCACCAGTCGAACCGGCCGAGCCGCCGATAAACATCACAAAGAGCAACAACATCTGTGCGGACTGGCTCCACTCGACGAAGTTCGCGTTCGCATATCCAGTCGAATTGAGAAGCGAGCCGATCTGGAACGCAGCGGTTCGAAGGGAGTGTTCGGCTACCCCTTCAGTTGCGCCGCCGATGTCCAAGACGGGGGCCGCGCCACGGAATAGGACCACTGAAAGGAGGGCGATGAACACTGCAATCAAACCCGTGTAGGCCCGAAACTCCGAGTTTTTGTACATCTGTTTGGCTTCCCCTCTGAGGACGTGCCAGAAGAGTGCGAAGTTGGTCCCGGCCACGACCATGAACGGGATGATGACCCATTGGACGGCCGCCGAGAAATAGGCGATACTCTTGGCCTGGGGCGAAAACCCACCAGTTGGAAGGGTCGTGAATCCGTGGGCGACCGCGTTGTACAGGTCCATGTTCGGCGCGTAGCCCGCGAGATGCAGCCCGAACAAAATAGCGACGAGGACAACGGTAAACCCGAAGTAGATCAACCAGAGCGCACGGGCGGTTTCGGCGATCTTTGGCGTGAGTTTCTGCAGGTCAGGACCAGGCGCCTCTGACTGCATGAGTTGGGCCCCGTTCACGGCGAGTTCGGGGAGGATCGCGATCATCAACACGATGATCCCCATGCCACCGAGCCACTGGATGAGTTGTCGCCAGAGCAACACAGCATGGGAATGTTGCTCGAAACTGATCTCCCCGAGGACAGTTGCTCCTGTCGTCGTAAACCCACTCGTCGACTCGAACAGTGCGTTGACGAGCGAGGCGATGAGCGCACCAGTCGAGTCGAGTGAGAGCCCGATCGTCGATTCGGTCCCAAGCCCCGCCAGCAGGAACGGAATCGCTCCGAAAACTGAGGCCGTGGCCCAAGCGAGGGAAACCAGCAACAGGGCCTCCCGTGGCCCGAGATCTGGGTCCGGATCGACCTGTTCGAGGGCGAACCCGGCGATTGCTGTCACGACGAACGACACGAGGAACACCCAGAAGTCCTCCATATAGACGACCGAGACGAAAAGCGGGACCAGCATCGAAAGCGAGAGGAATTTCACCATCGTCCCGAGGCTCGCCACACTCGCCCGCCACTCGACACTCCAGGTCACGGTCGGCCTCGGTCCTGGTGGGGACGTCTTGTATCGGACTGGGACCGGGTGAACGGGTTATTCACGGATACCATTAGAACCGGTCCACGACCTCATTGCGTACCTGTGCGTCGACGAAGATTACGACGCGGTCTTCTACTTCGAAGACGGTGTCCCCGCGTGGGGTAACGAGTCCGCCTTCCCGTGGGATCGCACCGATCACGACCCCTGCTGGAAGGTTCTTGACCACGTCGACGAGTCGTTTGCCAGCAACGTCACTGTCCGCCCCGATTTCAACTTCGAGTACTTCGGCGCGGTCTTGCTGGAGCATCACCACCTTTTCCGTATGCCCACCGATCGTGAATCGGACGATTTCCTCGGCGATCTCCATTCGCGGGTCAACGGCGATGTCGACCCCGACCGTTTCGAAGAGATCCGAATAATCCGCAGTTTCCACGATTGCGACCGTCCGTCTGGCACCGAGTTTACGGGCCAGAAGCGAGACGAGCAAGTTCTTTTCGTCGCTCTCGAGACAGACGACCACCACGTCCGCGTCGCCCACGTTCTCTCGATTGAGAAACTCCATGTCCGTCGCGTCGCTTTCCATCACGGTCGTGTTCGAGAGTTCTTCGGCGAGGAAGCGCGCCCGGTCGTGGTCCTGCTCGATGAGGCGTGGCTGATAGCCGTGTTCCTCGAAGACACGAGCGGTTTGATGGCCCGTTTTGCTACCCCCGATTATCACGATATCGTCGATCTCACGTTCACCCTCCGTGGCAATATCAACCGCAAAGGTCCGAACTGAATTCGGGCTTCCGATGACCACGATTCGGTCACCTGCCTCGATCGTTGTTTCCCCTTTGGCCACGATCAGTTCGCCGTCTCGGAAAATCGCCGCGAATGTCATCGACTCGTACTGGTCTGCCTCCTGAACGGATTGGCCCACGATACTGGATTCCGGTTCGATCTCCAGTTCGACCATTCGAACCAGGCCGTCCGAGAACGTATCGACGTCGTGGGCGTGTGGCAATTCGGAGATTCGGAAGATCGCCTCCGCGGTGACCAAGTCCGAACACACCATGAAATCGACGCCGAAGGCACTATTGGATTGCTGCCACGTCGACAGCAAGCGCTCTCGTTTGACTCTGGCAATTGTGAACGTGTCAGTTACCGTCTTTGCCGTGCCACTGATGACGATGTTCGTCTCGTCGCTATCCGTGGCTGCGATGACCATATCGGCCTGGTCGATGCCTGCATCCTCAAGCACATCTAAATTCGTGCCGTCGCCCTCCACAGCGAGTACGTCGAGGGAAAACGTGAGCTCCTCGACGACCGTTGGGTCTCTCTCAACGACGACCACGTCGTGAGTTGGCGCGAGGTTGGCGGCGATCGAGGATCCGACTTCGCCCGCCCCGACGATGAGAATGCGCATTAGTGAGTCCTCCAAGCCCGCATGTCTGCGGAATTGGCCGGGCACTCTATAAAAACCCATTTACACGGCTCTGGAACCGACCAGTGCGGGCCCTTGAGCTGGTCAGGCGAACCCAGCCAATTCTCGTCCTGCGGGAAGTCGAGGACACGGTTGAATCCGAGGTGGACGAACGACTATCCAACGAACGAGAGAACTGCTCACACGCGTCGCTTGAAGTCTGGTACCCACGAGAACGGGGACCGACCGCCGGTTTAGGTTTCGATCGGGATTTCAGTCCCCATGACGGTCGCGTCGGTCACCTGTGGCAAGCGGACTTCGAGAATCCCGTTCGTGTATGACGCGGAGATCTCCTCATCCGAGACTTGCTTCGGAAAGCGGAACCGTCGATGGTAGGTCTTTCGCTCCCCGCGAGAATCGTCCTCGTGTTCGGCACCGATATTCAACACGCCATCGTTCCACGTGACGGTGATCTCCTCGGGATCGAACCCCGGGAGCTCGAGGCTGAGGACGAACTCGCCGTCCTCCTCGTAGAGTTCGTAGTCGTTGCTACTGGTTTCGAACAGCCGACTTGGCAAGTCGAGGCTGCTCATCCACGAGTTCGCTGGTGTGCGCGGAAGCGCCATGGCTGGTCACCTCGAATCCATCTGGTTCTATGCTTGCGGTTCGTAATAAAATTTGTGCCCCTGGTGCCCCGGATTCAC
>NZ_JAZKRK010000054.1:0-9306 GCF_036626455.1 Halodesulfurarchaeum sp.
GTTCACTGTGTTCACTCGTTCGCGACCTGACGTGCCCCACGCTCGCGCTTGCTCGCGTGGGACTCCGTCAGGACGTTTTGTGTAGTACTCCGTCAGGACGTTTTGTGTAGTTCGTCGGGGCCTTGTGTGAAAATCGGGAGTGTGTTGTGTGTAAATGGGCAGGGCACGATTCTGTGTGGGAGTTGAGACCGCCGTTCAGTTTGCTTGCGTGTCGCGGAAACTCCCGCTGTCACCGCCTATTTACCAGCCGGGTTCTTGGAGACAGTATGCAAAACGTTGACGTGATAGTCATTGGCGGGGGAACCGGCAATTCCGTGGCGGCCGCCGCGGCGGAGGCGGGGCTGGAGACGGTCCTCGTGGAGAAAGGGCCACTCGGTGGCACCTGTCTCAATCGTGGGTGTAACCCCTCCAAAATGCTCATCCATCGGGCGACGATCATGGACACTATCGACACGGCCGAGCAGTTCGGAATCGACGCGACCGTTCATAACGTGGATTTCCAAGGGATCCTATCGGACGTCGAATCGACCCTCTCGGGAATCGCCGAGCAGATGGAACAGCGCTATCGAGAGCAGGACTACCTGACCCTGGTGAAAGACCACGCCCGATTCGTCGACGAGCGAACGATCGAGGTGGCCGGAGACACCTACCGCGCTGACCGTATCCTCCTCGCTGTCGGTAGTCGGCCAGTCGTGCCGCCCATTGACGGCCTTGCGGACCTGCCGTTTCTCACGAGTGACGAGGCGCTCTATCTGGACGAACAGCCTGACAGCTTGGTCATCGTTGGGGGTGGCTACATCGGTGCCGAGCTCGGGTATTTCTTCGAACTCCTCGGCACTGACGTCTCGATTGTCCATTCCAATACGGTGCTCCTGGACCGGGAGGACCGGGACCTGGCCGAGGAATTCACGGATATCGCCTCGGGACGACATACTCTCGTGACCGACCATCGAGCCACAGCGGTCCAAGAGCGACCGGACGGGATCACCGTCCAGGCCGAATCGGAGGCTGGAGACCGAGAGACTGTCACGGGCGAACAACTCTTGATAGCCGTCGGTCGGCGGCCGAACACCGACGACCTGGGGCTCGAGCACACAGCCATCGAGACTGACGAGCACGGTTTTCTCCGGACAAACGAGTATCTGGAAACCACTGCAGAGAAGGTCTGGGCGCAGGGTGACGTCGCGGGGCACTTTCAGTTCAAGCACGCCGGTGATTTCGAGACCAGACACGCGATTGACTTTATCGTCCACGATGAGCGCCAGGCGGTCGATTACTCCGCAATGCCCCACGCGGTTTTTGCCGAGCCACAGATCGGAGCGGTCGGGCGGACGGAGGCGGCCCTCGTCGCTGCCGGCGAACCATTTGTCGTGGGGCGTGCGAGATACGAAGATACCGCAATGGGCCGGGCGAAAGGGCTTGAGGGACTTGCGAAGGTCCTTGCGTCCCCTGCGGGGGATATTCTCGGCTTCCACGTCCTGGGACACGAAGCTTCGACGGTAGTCCATGAGGCGGTGGTCGCGATGCGAAGTGGGCAGGGAACCGTCTGGGACATTTCAGACGCGGTTCACGCCCATCCCACGCTATCGAAAGTGGTCGAAGCGGCGTTTCGGGATGTGGCCGGGAAACTATCGGTGGAGCACCCTTAGGTCGGCGGTACGGACCAGATGGGTTCTGGCCACTCGAGCGGACCTGGAATGGAACCTGCGCTCACAAGAAGACGGCCGTGCCGATCACGACACCGATCGCAAGCAGATATACCCCAAAATCGATGGGGCTGTGCTCGACTGTTGTAATCGACGTCCGGGGTCCTGGCTCGTCGAAACCACGGGCAGAGAGTGCTGTCGAGAGCTCGTACCCTGAGCGGATGGTGGCGACAAGAAACGGAACGAGCATGGGGATCCGTGCCTTGATCCTGGAAATTGGGCCGCCTGACAAGTCGAGGCCGCGACTCCGCTGGGACTCCTCGATCGTCCTGAAGCGGGCTCGCAATTCCGGCAGTAGTCTGACAGTGAGCGAGAGCATGAACGCAAAGGACCACGGAACGCCGCTTTCTGTCAGCGCGGCTTCGAAGCGTTCGGTTTCAGTCCCCAGCGCGAACCAGGCCGCTGCGCCGGCCACGAGCACAAGCCGCACAGCAATCAAAACCGCCGTTTCGACCCCACCCGGTGTCAGGGCGAGTTCGACCGGACCGACTGGAACCGAGACCCACGCGGGTCCGGACGCATAGAAGACGGTGTTCAGCACGATTAGGACGACGACCAACACAGAAAGTGGAGCGAGCGCTCGCACCCAGTCCCGAACCCGCACGGAGCCAAGGACGGCGACGAGTATCGAAAACAATCCGAGGAGCAATAGCTGGTTTCGGATTACGCCGGTCAGGAAGGCGGCCACGACGAAGGCGACAGTGAGCGCAAGTCTGGCTCGTGGGTCGAATTGGGGCGGCGTCGCGGTCATGGCTCATCCTCCAGGAACGACACCGCCTCCGAAACGGTGGTTGGAGCCGGTTCGACCCCGCGTTCCCGAGCCCAGACCACAGGACGGGGCGTGGGAAGCCCGATCGCCTCCAGACCGAATTCGGGATCGTTGAGAACCGCCTCAGTTGGGCCCTGTCGCTCGAGACCGGCATCCGAAAGGACGACCACCGAGTCGGCGTAGCGCCAGGCGAAATCCGTGTCGTGAGTGACCAGCACGACCGTCCGCTTGATGCGCTTGATTCGGTCTCCGAGGCGGTCCAGCCCGCTCATATCGAGGCCACTCGTGGGTTCGTCGAGGGCGACCACATCGGGGTTGCCGGAGAGGACAGCGGCGATGGTGACAAGCCGTTTTTCGCCCTCGGAGAGTGAGTAGGGATCTCGCTCGGCGAGGTGTTCGATGTTCAGTTGGTCCAGTGCGTCTTGCACCCGTTCGTCCACAGACAGGCCCCGGTTCGTAGGGAAGAAGGCGACCTCGGATTCAACCGACTGAGCGAACAATCCATCTGCGGGCGTTTCGGGTGCGAGGCCGACAGCTGGATCGTCCTCACCGCTGACCCGGATCTCGCCACTGGTCGGTTCGATCAGGCCCGCGAGTAATCTGAGCAACGTCGTTTTCCCCGTTCCGTTGGCCCCCAAAACGGCGACCGTCTGTCCGCTTTCCAGGCTGACCGAGAGGTCCTCGAAGACCGTTGGGCCGTCTTCGAATTCGAATCCGATGTTTCGGATCTCGATCACAGCTTACTCCTCCGTTATCGGGACCGAATCGGGAGATTCGCCCTGTGCCAGTGCCACGTCGGTTGCAAATGGGAGCTTGACACCCGCGTCGTTGAGTGGCTGGAGGACCTCCCGGGGTGGTCCACTCGCATCGATTCGCCCCGCTTCGAGGAGAACGACGCGGTCGACGCTGGAAAGCAACGTTGTCGCGTCGTGTTCCGCCACGAGGAGTGCCGTTTCACCTTGCAAAGCTTCGATGGCTTCGATCACGAGCCGGCGGTTCCGGTCATCGAGTGGGGCCAGGGGCTCGTCGAGTACCATCAGATCTGGGTCCGTTACCAGCGCACCGAGCAACGCGACGAGTGTCGTTTCGCCGCGGGACAGCGAGTCGATTTTCCGGTCGAGCAGCCCGGTTGCAGAGAGTTCCTCCGCCCACGTCTCGATTCGGTCCTGTATCCGGGCCGGTTCCAGCCCTTGATTTTCCAGCCCGAACGCCACGTCGGCACGGACCCGCTCTCTGACGAGTTGGCGTCGGGGGTTCTGCATGAGCAGCCCAACGTTTCCATCGCGGGTGCGCTGGCCCGTAACTGAAAGACCGGGTTGGTCCGCAAGGAGTCCGGCGATAGCGGTTCCGAGAAGCGTTTTCCCGCTGCCCGATGGGCCTGCGAGAAGGACCGTCTCACCCCATTCGATGGAGAGGGAGACATCTCGAACGAGCGTTGTTTCGTCCGTCGCGCGGACGGTCAGTTCCTCGACGGTGATGACACTCATCTGAGTTCGGGAAGCCGGCCTTCAAGGGCCTTCGAGAGCGGGACGGAGAGCGCAAACCCGACCGCAGCCTGGAGGATGTCGGTCGGGAGTTCAAGGAATATCGCCGCTGGGATTCCCTCGACAACAGCCCGAGCGAGCACATAGCCCGCGATCATGATTGGCGCTCCGGCTGCGACCGCGATCGCTTTACTTCGGAGACTCGCCCCAGCTAAGTGGCCCACGATGTAACCTTCGATCCCCTTCACGACGAGCGTAACGGGGGCGTACATGGGAAACCCGAGAATGACGTCGGCCGTGGCGGCACCGATCCCACCTGACAGTCCGGCAACTGTGCCGCCAAAGAGAAACGCGGCGGTATAGATAATCACTTCTCCGAAGTTCAGATACCCGACCCCCAATGGAATCGAGATCACCATCGTTGCGACCGCGACTGCTGCCGCGATAATAGCACTCAGGGCCACGGTCGTGGCGTCAAACTCGAACCGACTCTCAGTTGGCATTGCCAGTTGTTCGCGTAGTTGGTAATTAGGCCCTTTCGATTCGGGACTGACTAACTCGTTTTCCGATGGCTCAAAGAAGCCAGTGGGCCCTGCCGGTCCACCAACCCTCTTTTATCCCGGACGAAAATCAATCCCAATGGCTGACCCACCACCCACGGACGAAGGTTGGTTCGTACTGCACGACTTTCGCCGCATCGACTGGCCTGCCTGGGAGGATACGCCTAAGGCCCAACAGGAGGCAGCCACCGAGGCCGCAGTCGAGTTCCTCGAAACGACGGGCGAGGGCCAGGAGGGCGAGACAGCCGTGTTCACCATCACTGGCCAGGAGGCCGATTTGCTCACTATTCACCTGCGTCCGACCCTTGACGCGATCGAACGGGCGGAGCGGCAGTTCAATCGAACCCCGTTCGGGCGATTCGCGGCACAATCTCGGTCCTTCGTCTCGGTGACGGAGGTCGGTGGGTACACGTCACAGGATTACTTCGACGAAGACGCCGAGGCCGATCCGGGGTTGGCCCGCTACATGGAGTCGAAGCTGTACCCCTCGATTCCGGAGGACACGTACGTCTCGTTTTATCCGATGGGGAAACGTCGCGACCCCGAATACAACTGGTACGACACGCCGATGGAGGACCGTGCCGAAATGATGGCCGAACACGGCGAGACCGGCAAGGGCTATGCCGGAACGATCACTCAGTACATCACCTCCGGATTCGGCCTCGACGACTGGGAGTGGGGTGTCACCCTTTTCAGCACTGAGGCGACAGCCCTGAAACGGATCGTCTACGAGATGCGCTTTGACGAAGCAACGGCCAAGTACGGCGAGTTCGGCCCTTTCTTTGTCGGACATCGGTTCCCGGCGGCCGACCTGGGAGCGTATATGGACGGGGAGCCTGTCCCATCAGAGAGAGAGGAGGCCGAAGCGGAGACGGAAACCGACTCAGTTCGGGAAACGCTGGCCGAGGAGGGCGTGTATGCCGGGCAGCCTCGCGGCGAGGACGTCTACGCTGTCGCCCTGTATTCGGAAGCGTCGGTGGACACACTCACCGAGAGGATCGACGGGCTGCGGTCGAACTTCGAGCACTACGACACCCACGTCTCGACGGCGGTCTATCACTCGCGTGACGACGGGCCAAACGCCGTCGTGAGCATCTGGGACACTCAGTCGGCTATGGAGACCGCCAGCGGTTTCCTCGCGGACCTTCCGAAGACCGTCGGTCTACCGGGCGACGTCCCGGATGGGTGGGGGACGATGGGGATGTTCTACACGGTCAAAGCTGGTCACCGCGAGGAATTCGTCGAAACCTTTGACGGCGTCGTCGAGGCACTCGAAGAGGTCACAGGACATCGGGAGACCGACTTGCTGGTCAATACTGATGAGGAGAACGACATGTTCATCGCCAGTCAGTGGGAAGCCCGGAATGACGCGATGGGCTTTTTCGAATCCGAAGACTTCCGCGAGACCGTCTCTGCTGGACGAGAAATGTTGGCAGACCGGCCGCGACACGTTTTTCTGGAGTGATATCAGTTTGATCGGAGACCACTACTCTCGGGCTTCGACAAGACAGTTGGGGTGGTTCGATTTACCGTCCAATTCGACCGGAATCTACCATTTTCCGGGCCCCAACCGGTCAAATCGTTTGGATCCCAGTTTTGTTTTGTGCCGAACACGTGGGCAGCGTACTTTTTTGCGTGGGCCACTATGGTTAGATTGAACGATCTGATAACCGCCACCTTGGCATCCGCTATGAGCCCCGTTTCAAACACAGAACCTGATCTCGAGTATTGCCACGACACGGTCCAAGAGGTTTCTCGAACGTTCGCACTCACTATCGACGCCCTTGGAGATCCCCTTGCCGACGAAATTTGTGTCGGCTATCTCCTGTGCCGTATCCCGGACACGATCGAGGACGCGTCCCATATTCCAGTTGCCACCAAGTCAGACCTTCTCCAAACGTTCCGAGCAACAGTGGCTTCCACGTCAACGACTACCAGTAACGGGTTTGTCGATGCGATCCAACCGTGGATCTCAACCGGAACGGACTCAGCTGATTGGGACCTCGTCAGGAACGCACCAACAGTAATTGAGACTTTTGAGGCGTTCGATGCGAAAACGAAAACGGCGATGCGGCAGCCGATTCAGGAACTAACGACTGGAATGATTCGGTTCGTCGAACGCTACGCCGCTGAGAACGGCCTTCGCATCCAGAGCGACCTCGAGTTGCGGAGTTACACACATTACGTCGCTGGAACCGTCGGGACGATGATCACGAATCTTCTCACCCGAGAATCCCTCCCCAAGGAGCAACGTCAGACACTGGAAACGACCAAAGAAGCTTTCGGGCGTCTGCTACAGTTGGTCAATATTTCAAAAGACGTCTATGAGGACTACACCACCGAGAACAACATCTACCTGCCGGCGGAGTGGCTCGCAAAGGAGGGGGTTCCACAAGCGGAGCTTTTGTCGGAACGAAACCGAACGGGCGTCACGAGGGTTATCGAACGAGTGCTCACGCGTGCTGAATCCCATCTCTCCCCCGCTCGGGAGTTCATTCAGGCGATGCCAATCGAGAGCGGGAATACAGTCGCCGCGTGGGCAATTCCGTATTTGCTGGCCGTCGGAACGCTTCGGGAACTGCAGGCGAATCCAACGAATGCGCTCGAAGCAGACGCTGTCAAAGTCCCGCGGTCGGAGGTATATGCGATCGCTGCAGCCATCAATGAGACCGGCCGGGCGAATCTGGAAGGCCTTCAACGGATCGTTGCCGACCAACGGTTAGACGAGTTTGAGGGACCCATAACTCACGTTTGAGTGGATGAAACGCCTCAATAACTCTCAGAAATGAGGTACTGAAATAGAGAGGGAGAATACCCTATAAATCCCCAATTACGGTTGATGAACGGTTCATAGACTTTGCCGATCCCGACTGTCCACGCTACCGACTCTTAGATTGGAGAGTTTAGCGTTCCGAAGTACACCTGCCAAGCGAGGGCGGACTTGGCCACCAGACTCAGCAGGATGTACATCTTCTCACCAAAGAGGTAGTCTTTCCACCGTGACACTTCCAGGTATTGCAGGGCCATGTTCAGTGCGAAGAGGTTGAAAAAGACGAAAATCGAAATGTAGATGTAAATGACGAATTGGGGAAACTCACCGCCACTGGCCGTCACTGAACCGACGAACGTGATCGCTATCGTAATCCATGGCACAAGGCCGGCGATGACGCCAACCCAGTAGGGGGTCCAGTCTGTCTGATTAGTCGATTCGTTCCGTTGTTCCATTAGGAGTCCGGCGAGATTCATCACCGCAACGAGGCCGAACAGCGCAACGAGCGTTCCGAGGTCCCATACGCCGGCCAGCATTCCGATTACGACTATCATCAGGGAGGCGCTGACGGAGTATTCATACCAGCGATACGGATTCATCCCCCTGTCGAGATACGCAGTGTACTTGTCGTACCTGACGGTGGCGATAATGGTGTGGGCTACCGCAGAAATGAAGAGAAATCCCGCGACGAGCACCGGGAGGTTTGCGTCGACAAACGAGACTGTCTCAGGAAAAATCGACTGAGTTTGGGGGTCGAATGCGTAAAGAGTGCGAGTCACCGGCCATAAGACCTTCTCGGCCAGGATAACCATCGCCACTGCCTGCAGAAAGTGAAGGATAGCCATGACGCTGTTCCACAGTCGGAGCCGGGAGTTCCGAGCTGACTCATCCGGTTGAGAATCGGTTATCGCTATACCCTGTGAGGACATTGGTATCCGTAAGATTTCCAACTGCTCAGGAATATATCTATGGGAGGTGGTAGCATGGCACCGATAAATTCGCTGTCGACAGTTCCCAGAAAAGCTGGCCAAGACTGTAGGCTCATCCAGACATTTGGACTGACGGTCCCGCTATTAATTTGAGCAACGGAGCAGCGCTTGCTGAATTCGCGCACTGTATTTAGCACAGTCACTGAGAACTACCTGATCTCTATCTAAAATGGCTTGCAAGACTTAGAGCCTGTGTTCAGCAGATACATCAGCCACGGAGCGGATGTAGATGCGCCGATGGAAACAAAGGTGGCCACCCTGACTTGCTGGGTCGCTACCCGAAGAGGCACACGTTTTGCCCGGAGTTAGCCCGCTCCGTAGAACTCCTCGTGGACGCGGAGTCCTTCGGTTTCGAGGACGGGACCGTCAACTTCCGTGGATCCGCCCTTGCGTTCGATCAGTTCCTCGCAGGAAGTCCCACTTTTCGCCTCCCCCCGTCCGTTCGACAGTGACTCTCCGGATACGCTGTAGACGACACGGTTCAACCCAGCATAGTAGATGGCGGTCGCACACATCTCGCAGGGTTCGGTGCTGGTATACATGGTGCAGTCCGCCAGTTCGGAAGCGTCGAGTTCACGGGCTGCCCACCGCG
This sequence comes from Halodesulfurarchaeum sp., assembly GCF_036626455.1. Lineage (NCBI taxonomy): Archaea > Methanobacteriati > Methanobacteriota > Halobacteria > Halobacteriales > Halobacteriaceae > Halodesulfurarchaeum > Halodesulfurarchaeum sp. The sequence goes on from NZ_JAZKRK010000054.1 coordinate 8,871, forward strand.
CCAGTTTGAGTTCGGGGTGGGCAGTGATGTCGTTCTCTGTCACCGTGGTGTTTTTCGACCGCTTGAGGACGGACTCACCGACAACGAGCAGCGACCCGAACGGGGTATTCCCGTCTGAGACCGCCTCACGCGCCAGTTCGATCGCTTCCCGGATATACATCGCGTCTCTGCTCATACAGACTCTTCACCGGGACGTACTTAGTGTTCGCTCCTCAGTTCCCTCTAAAGCGCGCATGATAGTGCCGTCCGTCGTGCCTGCTCCCTGTCATGGTACTGAATTTGCGCTCTCTATTCAGCACGGTCACTGGGAACTATCTGTTTTCCGATCAAAGTGTCGTGCAAGACTTAGAGGATGTAGTTATCACCCACCTGGCCGCCTGAACGTGTAGCTTACCGTATCTGCGTCAACTGTGAGGGTGCCGGCGTCGTGATCCAC
>NZ_JAZKRK010000055.1:0-8627 GCF_036626455.1 Halodesulfurarchaeum sp.
TCTTCTGTTGTTGGAGTGGCCTCGGTGGTCGTAGTAGATGACGTCATAGTGGTCTCTGTAGTCGTCGGTTCTTCAGTAGTCGAGGGAGTGGAAGTGGTCGTGGTCGACTCTTCGGTAGTCGACGTCGTCGCGGTAGTCGTCTTTGTCGAGCGGTTCGCTGTCGTCGGGGTCGATGTCTTGGTGCCGTTCGGTTCCTCGGTCGTGGTTACCGCCGGGAGGCTCGTGGTCGTAGGTGGCTTCGTTGTGGGTTCCGAGGTCGTGTTGTTCTCCCTCGTCGGTATGGTAGTGAGGCCTCCGCCTGACGGCGTCTTCGTCGAAGTAAATTCTGACGGCGTCGGTTGGGAAGTCGGTGTTTCTGAGACCTCTGCCTCGAAGATAGCCCCGTCGTCCGACACGTTTCCAACGTGAATTGAAAGAGAAACTGTCGCCGAATCGGAAAGGGCAGCAACGCTAAATCCGCCCCCAAATCCAGCCAAGACGACGATCGATATGAGAAACAGGGATGTGGCGTTATTGGCCATTTTCTCCACCTCCCCAATCGTCGGTCGATCCAGTTCCCCCGTCGGCCAGCGTCTCGGAGGAAGATTCGTCGGTCGACTGATCCTCGGACGATGATCCACCCAAATCGAGCCATCCCGTGTCTAGGACGAGAACTATCCCCAAGAACGCGAATACGAGCACGGATGCCACGAATACAGCCGCGTGAATCGGTCCCGGATGCTGGTATATCACGAACCCACTGTAGCCCGCGAACAGGCCAAATCCAACGGCACTGAATTTCAGGTCCATTCCCGTGAGGACAATTCCGTCCGGGTTGGGCTCCCCAGTGGACTGGGCGTTTGCAACGGCGGCTTGATTCTCACCGGCGTTTTCAATGGCCGCCCCGTCTTTTTTGGCCACATTTCGCATTTCGTGGTTTTCTTTCGACGGCGCCTCATCTGTGGAATTCGAAGCGCCTCCGTCCTTCCTGAACAGGCCGCCACGCGCAAACACGTAGAACTCCGAAAGGAGCAATCCGACAATCGGAAGCCCAACGAGGACGCCCAAACCATGGGGCGTATTGGCAAAAAGTATCACGTGCCCGATGTAAGGGATCACGAACCAGACCTTCCCTGTCACGTGTTCGGCACCGATTGGTGCAGGATCAGCGTCTTCATTGGCGTCACCTTTTGTTTCGAACACCAGGCCACGCTCCTCGGTTCGAATGTCCACGACCCGGTGGGTCACGGGGAGTGCCTCCGTTCCTCTCGTGTAGGTAATGACGTCACCCCGATCGATTGTCGACGGATCGACGGAATTGACGACGACAGCGTCGCCTGTCGAAATCGTGGGTTCCATGCTGCCTGAAAGGACGACGTAACTCGCCTCGGCCCCGATAAGGCTCGGCACTGCCTGGATCACGAATGCGGCCAGAATTGAAACGGCGAGCACCGTTACAAGAACATTCGCGACCCGTTTGATTGAGAGACCGATCATGGGTCCGACCTCCGTACTGCTCGATGCGCTGTGTCGTGGTTCGTGATTAGCTCCATGGATTCGTTGGTTTCGTGTTCCTGCACTGGTTGGCGAACAGTTCGAGGTCGAAGCGAAGCGATTCCTCTGCGACGCTCGCGGGGTCGTCGAGCCGCCAATCGAGAACTAAACAACCCGGGTCGCACCCGAGACACGTATTGTTGCAGGTAGATATCGTGAAGTGACTGAGTCCACTCTGCGTTCCCCCCGGGGTCTCACCTGCCAGGAGTCCGCTGGCTGTTCCCGAGCAGTCGGGCCGATACGTGACGATGCCGTCGTCGGAATCTCGTCCGGTCGACGACCCGCCACCCGACGACGGTTTATCCGATGATTTGTTTTTCCCACCGGCGCCCGATCCCGGCGTGGGCTGTTTGCCACCGCCTTTGACGTCGACGCGACAGAATTCCACGTCAGATGACGCGATGTCCACACCAACGACTTCGGAATCGTCATCGGAGTCGTCCTTGTAGTAGACGTCTGTGATCCGGATCGTCGTCGGGCCATCGGGCCCATCGAATGTGAGCTCCCCTGGAATGTTCTCGGGAACGGACAGAGAATCGCCAGTCCCCGCCTCGGTTTCGACGACGAAGGCACCGTCATTGACTTCGACCTTGCCAAGCGTCGAACAGCTGCCGAGCAAACCGCCACTACCGAATTGGTCGAAAAATCCAGCGAGCGGTCCGTCGTAGATCGTTGTTCCCGACGTTTTACAGCGGCTCGAATACACAACGTTCACCTGGAGCGCGTCTGCCAGCGCGGATCGCTCCCCGTCCGCTCGCAGCCAAACGCGTGCTGGATTCTCACACGCGCGGAATGCCACTGTCGTGGTCCCTCGAACTGGACCTTGTGAGTCTATTTCTGGAACGGGGAGTTCGATCGTTCGGTCGGACGTGAACCTCGTGGGGAACGTTTCTCGGTCCTGTTCGGGCCTCGCGAAGTTCGTTCCGTCGTATTCCACCAGCGTCGCGATCTCGAATTCGAGGGATCCGGATCGAAGCACGTTTGATCGAAATGTCGAACCATCCGAGACAAGCGCGTACGTCCCGACTCCCATTCCGGCGCCGACACTCGCAACCCCAGTTAGAGTCAACCCCTGGAGCACTGCCCGTCGGGATATGTCAGGCATGTTTGTTAGCTCCTGTTTCATTGTAGCACATGGCATACGGTACCCTGCTATGGGCCATATTTATTGACAGGCTTAGCCGGTGAAGCACCACGTTAAACGGGTTATTTCGGGTCACGATTCCCCACACGATTCGACCGTGAACGACAGCGAGGTTGATACACCGTCGCCCTGGATGCGGTTCTCAGCCGATTCCGGAAGCGACCACGCGACGCCCACACAAACACCTTCATCGCCGGAGAGACACTCCCGCTCGTCGGCCAGGAGAACGCCATCGCCGAGGGCCGCACCGGCGCCGGTGAGCGACCCATCGTAAACGACCGTCTCGCCTGGGCTTCGCGTCCCGTTACAGCCACCGAACGAAGAGACACCGAAGGATCCGGTATCGAACCAGACGGTCGTTTTTATCGCGTCCGCCAATTCACCCCGGTCGGGCGTCTCGTCTCCCGCCTTCCGCTCCGGTTCGTTTCGCCCGTTTTCGTCGTTCGCGGTTACGGCGAGGGAGAACCACGTTCGAATACTCGTTTCCGTGTCCGGCGTCACGCTGAACGCTACTGTTCCAGAATCCCCGGGTTGTGCATTGGAGACGTCGAGGACGGGACCGCCGCCAGCATCGCTCGAGTCGACGACGGCGCCATTGTACGTCTCGCGCCAGGAGATCTGGGCACTCGGGGCGTCTCCCACCGTCGTGGTTTCCGGGTACGCGAGCGCTCGTGACGAGACGGCTGGAAAGCCGAGGACAGTTGCCGCGCCGATGCTGGTTGCAGCGAGAAGGCGGCGTCGCGACAGGGTCACAGGTATCCCTCCAGGCTGCGGCCGGCGGTACGGGACAGCCGACTACGTTCGGTCAGTCGTGGGGTGGTGGTCATGGTCGATCTTTTGAGGACTCACGGACGGAGTCGAACCGCCGTGAAACTGGAGGCTCCCGCTTCATCTCCGGACTATTGGAGAGTTTATTCCATGTGGGCCAGTTGTAAAGCCTGTTCAACTCGGTGCTGTGTATTGCGTGGTGGCGTAGAGCGTTCCCTCGTCTGGATCCGATATTTCGATGACGATATCACGAGCCGTTCCGTCCGTGACAGGGTTTGCGGTGGTGTAATTGACCCTGTAGGAGGTAGCAACCTCTGACTGGATCTCATCGAGGATGGGACCCATATCCTCGCCCAGCATGATCCAGGTTCCGTCGACATCCTTCGCCAATTCTTTCTTTTGGTGAGGGTCAGGTTCCTCCTCGTCGACGTCGTAGGACACGGCGAAGTACGTGTATTCGTCCAGGACTGACACGGCGTTGGGACGGGTCTCTGCGAGGCCGCCAATGGTCTGGTCCGGATCTTCGTCACTAGGTGCGTCAGTGATATCGATCATGACCCGCTGTGAACCCGTTCGGAACGATAGGTCGTTATCTGCCGTGAGTATGGCCTCGTAATTGTCTTCTGGAGTATCCCCTCCATATCCGACTTCCTCTCCGAGGCTCGTGTTTTGAACCGAGTTCTTGAACGTTGTCGCATTCGCCGTGAAGTCCTGTTTCAAGAACACCGCTGGCGGTCCAGTGTACTCTTCATCATCGTCGCCAAAGAGGTACAGAGCGTACCGGGCGTTGAGTCCTTCTGCCACGACATCATCGATGAAATCCTGAACGTTTGTTTTCATCCCCTCTAGTTCGCCGCCCATGCTACCGGTAACGTCCATGAGGAAGACGAAGTCGACCTGTTTTCCTTCACTCGTGAAGTCCACCGTCAGGTCTTGTCCACACCCGGCCTCACAGAGTGCGAAGTCGCCTGCAGTCAGATCGCCGTTTTGGCCCGAGGTCGTATCGATTTCGAGGAAGGTCGAAACCTGCGGGAAACTCGAAGCGTTCGTACTTTGAACGGTGATTTCCGGAGATTGGGTCGCGCTGGTGTCAACTGCACAATCGGGACATTCTCTTTCAACTCCATCTCCGGCACATGGGTTGTGCGTCCCGTCGTTGTTCCGGCACTGTTCGGCGTGGAACTCCAGGTCGAAACTCAACGAATCGCCCTGGATTTCGTTCCCGACTTCCGTTGGAACGTGCCACTCGAGGCACAGGCAGGGATTCGCCATTTCGCTCGCCGAGCCGACGAAACATGCCTGGTTGCCCGGAGCGTGGAAACCGGCGTCACCGGGAACTGCGCCGCCGCCATCGAGGGGAACGCCGTTCCGAATCGCGGTCATGAGTTCGGCGAACGTACCGGTCCAGACTTTGGCGACGCTCGTGACGTCGCTCGGATCGAAGCCGTCGTTGGCGTCGTCATCGTCCCCATCGTCCGCGATATCGTCGTCGAGATCGCAGTACGAAACCGTCACCTCGATACTTTCGGCCAACTCACCGGCGCCGTCCATCACGCCTGGGTCGTTGAGATCACCGTTCGCCGCCGTCTCCGGTTCGGGTTCCGTGTATCCGTTCTCGCTGTTCGCGGTGATTTCGCCACAGAGCCAGAGGTACGCAGGATTGGTCTCGATCCGCGGACAGAACGCTAGCAGGCCGCTGTCGCCCGGCTTGACGTCGTCGAGCACGCCACTGACCGTGCCGCTTCCGTCCTGGGTTCCATGCACCTGCCCGGTGCCGGCCATGCCCTGGTCCCAGTAGGAGTAGTAATCGACCAGCAAGTCGAGCGTGCCCGCGGTTATCGTGCTGTTCTCGAACGTTTCCCTGTCGTTGAGGAACGCCGACGTGCCCAGTCCCGCACCCGCTGAGGCGAGACCGACACCCCCGATTCCGGCGAGTACCGATCGCCGCGACAGGTGGTAGAATCGTTTGTTGTCAGTCATGGTTTGCCCCCCGTGGGGGGAAGCTCACGAGCGGAATCGAACCGCTCGACACGCCGGTTGCGTCGCGCCTGCGTGAGTGGATTGGCCGACCGAATGCCAGGTTAGGTCGGCCAAATATCGCGTTCAGGTCCCAGTCGTGGTACCCGTGGTAGTCGTGGTTGATTCCTCTCCTGGCCCCGAGCCGTCGTTGTTTCGGCACTGTTCGGTGTAGAATCCGAGATCGAAGCCGACCGAATCGCCCTGGATCTCGTTGCCGACGTCGGTCGGGAGCCACCAGGCGAAGCCGATGTAGTTGGACACACCCGCCTGGAAGCATTCCCGCGCTTCCGCCGTCGGATCGCCTGTAAGCTCGTCGAAATCCGTCGCCTGGACCCCGTCGAGGGGAATGCCATTCCCGCTCGTTAGCATGTCCAGGTCGGCTGCCAGCGTTCCTCGGTGGAAGACCTCCTCGGAGACGGCGATCGCATCGATGATCGCCTCGAGAACCTTCGAAACCGTTCCCGGCGCCTCCGCGGCGATGTAATCGGCCGGGTTGCCGGCGATGTAGTCCCGGAGGTACTGTGACAGGCTCGCAATCGAATTCCCGTCGCAGTCCTGCGGATCGTCGTTGTTGGTCGGAAGCCCGTCGTCATCAATCCCGACCGTAATGATACGGTGATCATTTCTGACGTCGGCGGCGATCTCGGCGGTCTCACAGAGTTCGCTATCGTGAACGACGTCTGAAGGGGACATGTTCCCCCCAGTATAGCTCCCACCAACCGAGTGCCCCCCGGCTTCGAACACCTGGTTCTCGTAATTTGGCCCCCCGTCCGTCAGCAACACGATGAACGTCTCCGCACCCGACCGTCCGTTCGCGTCGAGTTCTGCGCGCGCGATGTCGAGCGCGGCCGGCATCGGCGTATTACCGTTAGCAGCCAGTCCGGAGAAGTTCACTGGGCCGTCCCCAAGTGCGACGAAGTCCTCGATTGATCCGCCGCCGAACGAAAGACCTCCGATTCGAGCGTCTGCCTCGACGTCGAGATCCGCTGCGAGGTTGTTCGCGGCGGCCTCCAATTCCCCAACGTCGGTCGACGACAGTGACCCCGAGGTGTCGACGGCGATCATGACGTCGACTGTCCCGATCGACTCGTCGATGACGTTGTTACCGTTGGTATCGTACCACCAGGCGGTTTGAATGTTCTCTGCGAGTTCGGGAACATCTGGGCTATCGTCCACTTCCCCCTCGGGCTCGGTGAGTCCATGCTCCGACTCAGTCACGTTGGCCGCCTGAAGCCAGACGTATCCGGGGTTGTCACACAGGTGGAAGCTCAAGGTGAGTTCGCCGAAGTCGCCAGGTTTGACGTCCTGCAGGTTAATGAGCGGTTGCGCTACATCATCGACCCACGTGTCAGCATTACCCGTCCGGGTTGCTCCCCCATCACTGGGTGTGAGATCAGCGTCGAGGTCCGCGCCGTGCTCACATGGGGAGTACGTGAATTCCCCAGTGTTGATTTCCTGTGTCCCATCCCCGTCGGGGTCCGGAAATGCTTCGATGGCCGTGTTCTCCATGTACGCCGGAACGTCATCTTCGTGTATCCATACCATCGGATTTTCCGGGTCTGGGAATGCCACGAAGTCGGGGTCGTCGGGGTTCATCCGGTGGACATCGTAGTCGAGTCCCTCCGTCGGGTCACCGAATTCGTACAACTGGGGATAGGAGTAGTGTTCCTCCCAGTCGACCTTGAGGTCGAGTTCGCCCGCCGTGATGGTGTTGCCCTCGAACGATTCCGTATCGTTGAGGAACGCCGACGTGCCGAGTCCCGCTCCAGCGGAGGCGAGACCGACGCCGCCGAGTCCAGCGAGAACCTTCCGTCGGGAAAGTTCGAATCCTTGGGTTTCTTTACTCATGTTCGATCACCCATGGATCACGCTGTCGAGTTGAACGTTGGATCGTCGTTGTTCCGGCTCTGTTCGGCCTGGAAGACGAGGTCGAAGGACAGGGAATCGCCTTGAATCTCGTTGCCCACCTCGGAGGGAACCTCCAGTAGCAGGCAAAATTCCCCCGAGTCCTCTCCAGACCCGACTATCATCGGCTCGTCACTCCCCCCCAGCGTGACGCCGGTATTGTAGGTACCAAACGCTTCTTGGAGGGTCGTGTAGTGCCGCTCTGTGTCGACGAGGCCACCCTCGTCGCGGTCCGACGACCAAGCATTGCTGTCGATGGACGAACCGTTGAGATTCGTTGTCGGGTCGAGCTCTGAGAGCGATGTCCGCTCCCCGTCGCCGTAATCGTGCCACACCGTGGCCAGAATCTTGTCCTGCAATTCGCCCATTCCGTCACTGACCCCCGGATCGTTGAAGTCGCCCGTCATGGCCGTCTCATTGCCCGTATCCGGCTCCGGTTCGGTGTAGTCGTTCTCGTTACTCACGAGGTTCTCCGTACTCACCTGGACGTAGCCAGGATTGTCACCGACGTTGATATCGAAACAGATGATGCCCCAGTCACCGGGCTTCACGTCGTCGACGATGAGTCCTGCACCGGCCTCGCCATCGGCCGTTTCCTCAAGCGTCGTGAGGTCCACCTGCCCTGCCCAGTAGTCGTTGGCCGCCTCGACCGTCGCCGTAACGCTCATATCGAGCGTGCCCGCGGTGATCGAGTTTCCTGTGAACGATTCCGAGTCGTTGAGATACGCGGACGTTCCGAGTCCTGCGGCGGCTCCGGCGAGACCGATCGTTCCGAGGCCACCGAGGACGCGACGTCGCGTCAGTTTTACTTTCTTCGACATGGGTTGTCTCGGCCCCACGATAGTGGTGGTGGGCCGTATCACACCCCATGAGGGAACTCCTCATAGCTAATAACCAGATATACTGTCTAACGGCCTATTTGACGCATCTAAGAGGATTGTTGAGATTTTAATGCCCCGCTTGGAACGGCTAAAGAGCCCACTATAGAAGACCCAATAAATTAAAGGGGTCGATAAATAAGCCACTGGACCCCTGGAGTTGGGACTATGAATCTCAGGCGGTCGACTGGACTTGCAGAGACGAAAATACACGACATTCTTCGGAATGACCGGCGCCGTCGAGTCCTCGAACACCTCCAGGAATCCGTGGGATCGGTGACTTTACGGGAACTTGCAGAGACGATCGCGGCGAACGAAGCCAATCAATCACCACCACCCCGAGCGCTCAGAGAGAGCGTCTACAACTCGTTGCACCAGAC
>NZ_JAZKRK010000056.1:0-8122 GCF_036626455.1 Halodesulfurarchaeum sp.
CCGGCCCTTGGCTCTATTACCGGTGCTGTCCCAAGAAAATCGCTTCACTTCGAACCGTTCTTAGACTCGTGACTCACTTCCATGATTTCCGCCGCTACGTCTTTCACGTACTGCTTGTGGGACGCCGGAGTTTGGACGCTTTGGGCCGCATCGATTTGATCGTTGACAACCGCGTTCTGTTGTGGCCCCCACGTATCGGCTGATTCCGACTCAATGTAATCGACCCAGCGCTTGATACCCTCGATCCGCTGCTCGCGGTTGCGTTCTTTCTTCGCGTCGAGGTGTTTACGCGCGTTTGAGTCGTTCATATTCGTCTTCGACGTCGAGTCGGCCTACCCATTCTTCGAGGCGAGACACACTAAGACTTTCCTCGAAGAGTGTGTAGAGGTGGACCGCATCCTCGATGTCCTTCTGTGCTCCGAGGTGGAGTTTGTAGGCTATCTGGAGTTCAAACGGACCGACCGGAATCGCCTCGCCACCGATACGGGCCGTGAGAGCGTTTTCGAGTGACGCGCGGTCGAACTCGTCGCGCGTGAACTTGAGTTCGAGATGGGGTGTAATCTGGTCTTTCGGAGCGACCCAGATGTTATCGCCGTTTTTGAGCATCTCGTACAGTGACGTGAGTGGCATCGCCGGTCCCCAGAAACCCGATTCGTCGAGTGCCGTGGCGAGTTTCTCGGCGGTCTCTTCGTCTATCCGCTCGATGAGGACGTCGATGTCCTCGGTGGATCGAGCCCGACCAGCGAGAATAGAAACATAGCCTGCGATGTAAACGTGCTTACTGTCGAATCGACGGAGAATGTGAGAGAACTCGAACGCTAACTCGTCGAGCCGGTTGGGGTCACGATCGATGACGAGTGTTCCGTTCCGGAGTTCGATACCGCCCATAGACGTTCGTTAGCCGCCGGACGCATAAATCGTCGGGAGCCGCGGTATTCGGGACGATTCGTTCGGTCTGACCATTTGTGTCCTCGCACGTTTTCTCTCCTCCCGGGTGTTCCCTTCCTGAACCAACTATGGATAGGTCACCCAATCGATGAGTCGCCGCAGACCCAGCGCCCCGGCGATCGCGGCGAAGGGAGCGAACACCCCGCTTTCGAGCGGTGCCGTAATCGGCGTTATCACGGCTGTGGACTCGCCCTCGATTTCGTCAGTTCCGGATGCAGTTTCACTTTCGGTCCCGACTGGTGATGGGTCTTCACTGCGCTGCATTGCAGCCGATTCATCTGCCGGTGGGACGCCGACTGACTCGCCATCCTCGACCCCGTCGCCGTTCGTATCTGGGTTAGCCGGATCTGTCCCATAGCGCTCGATTTCCCAGGTGTCAGGGAGCCCGTCCCTGTCCGTGTCGACAGCGGTCGGATCGGTTCCCAGTCGTAACTCTTGCCCGTCGGACAGCCCATCGCCATCGGTGTCCGAATCTGTCGGGTCAGTGCCCATTTCGAGCTCCTGTGCATCGTCGATGCCATCTTCGTCTGTGTCGGCCCTGGTTGGATCGGTCGGGAGGTCACTCAATTCGCGGTCATCAGAGAGGCCGTCCCCGTCAGTATCAACGCGTCGTGGGTCGGTCCCGTGTCTGATCTCCTGGGGGTCACTGACATTGTCCCCATCGGTATCCGACAGCAGCGGTTCCGTTCCGAAACGCGTGAGTTCGGCTCCGTCCTCCAGGTCGTCACCGTCCCCGTCTGCATGCATGAAATGTGTGGGGCCGTCGATCTCCTGGCTATTTTTGAGACCGTCACTGTCCAAATCGCCCGCTTGCCACAGCACTTGCATCTCCACGACCCTTCCGTTCCACAGTTCGGCGCCTCCATCTGGATACAGTCCCACGAACACGGACTGACTCGCCACTTCGATCCTTTCATCCGGGTTCTCCAACGCGATCTGGACGGTATCTTCGGTCCGGGAGAACGCGTCATCGTCGAGATCGATCGTGACCGTCTTGGAACCGAGTTCTTCGAGTGTCACGGAGGTTTCCCCGAGGGCTTCGGACGTTGGCCCGAACCGTTCGACTCGTTCTTCTGTCACGCGAACCGTATACTGTCGGAAGTCCTTCGCTTGGTCATCAAAAACAGGCGCCCCGACTTCCGCGTTGATTGCTGGGCTCTCCTCGGCCCACACCCACGTCCCCAGGTCGCTCGCTTTCGTCGGAGAATCGCTGGCGATGACCGACCGATCGAAGTCGTCTCTCACATCCTCTTTTGCAACACTTGGCCCGGTGATTTCCGCATCGAGCACTCCGGTCGAAACCGCGCCGACTCCCCCACTGAGAACAAGTGCGAGAACGAGCGCGACGACGCCGACCCGTCGGAGTGCATATGGCATACTGGAACGTGAGCCGTCAGTGCACTTGAAAGTGCCCACGTACCAGCGGGATACAACTGCCCTGCCCTCTATGGGCCCGTATGGGATGGCGATCCCGGCTCCGGCGGAGCCTGGCTCGGGAGCGACTCACAATTTGGGCACTTGGCGTGGTAGTGATTGTTGCAGCGCTCCTCGTCGGATTTGCAGGAACCCCATATATGGCTCCGGATGGCTCCATCGAGCGGGTCTCAGCGATACCAGGCGCTACCGTGACGGAAACTGCTGGGGGCTATGCGATCACCCCTTCCACCGAGAAGCCTGATACAGGCCTGGTATTCTACCCAGGGGCCCGAGTCGACCCGAACGCGTACGTCTCGATGTTGGCCCCAGTCGTGGACCAGACCGGCGTCGCCGTGTTCGTTCCACGCCCACGTTTGAATCTCGCCGTCTTCGAACCGGGGATGGCTGATTCGATCGCGAGCGATCACCCGTCGATCGATCGCTGGTACGTCGGTGGCCATTCACTTGGCGGGGCGATGGCCTGTCGCTACGCTGCCGCCAATTCTGAGGCAGTCACAGGGCTGGTGCTTTTCGGGTCGTACTGTGACCGCTCAATTGCTGATACCGACCTGTCCGTTCTGTCGGTCGGTGGAACCAGCGATACGGTCCTTGGGACCGAGACGGGGGCGCTCCGACCAGAAACCCTCCCGGAATCGGCGACGATCCGCCGCGTCGAGGGCCTCAATCACACGCAGTTCGGGAGCTACACCGGCCAACCAGGAGACAGCCCGGCCGAGATTTCGCGAGCGCGAGCCCACGACCGACTTCAGTCACTCCTTATCGAGTTCTTTGAAACCGAATAGCTGCTGGCACCCTGTATGGGTGGCGAGTCAGTCGAATAGTCCCATTTCCTCGGCGAGGAGATCCTGCAATCGAGACTTCACTGCGGGGTCGATCTCGGCGACGGCTTCCCCGTCGTGTTGGCGCTCGTTGTGTGCCTCGATGGTATCCTCGACGTCCGGAAACGGAACGGTCGTATCGGTCCCACAGGCTTCACAGGTGATCGTAATATCGGGGACATCCTCGGAAGGGGCCATACGGTTGACACTACACAGACCGGTCCTAAAGGGCGATCGATTTGTTTGCAACCGATCTCCCGCAAAAACGAAACCCGTCCGACGCTTTCAGACCGTTTCGATTTCGGCCTTGACGGCCTCGACAGTCTCCGTATCGAGTGTCAGATCGGGGTGTGCGTCTTCGACGTGTGCTTCGACTTCGGTCATAACCTCGTCTTCGCTGTCGCCTTCACAGATACCGTGACAGCCATCGACGATGCATTCTACCTGTTGTGACATAGCAATTAATCGATTAGGGAGCTGCTGCTTATGCCATGTGCCCACATGATTTGGGTCGATGGCCCCGACTTCCAGATTGAAGCCGTCGCCTTCCGTGCGGCCATCCGGCTCTGGCGCCGCGAGACAATTCTGACGTTCTCTCGTGGGTGATCGACTGTCGACGAAAACCGTGCCTTTCGAGGGTTTTGTATCGATGCCCCTCGTAGTGAAGATAGACTGACTACAATGGGCTTTCAGTACGCACCGGAGATACCTCAAGCGCTCGATGAATCCTATCGAGCCGACGTGGAACCGTTCCAAACACCGACTGATCTCGTCGTTCCAGAGCGCCGGCCGATGCGGGCGGAGGTCGCTCATCTGAACTGTCTGTTCTTTCCCCGGCTGTGGAACGCCGGGGACCGCGTTGGGGAACTGGAAGCGATCCGCGAGTGTCTCGACGACCTCGGTGAGCTCTTTGCGACGGGTATTCGAGCGTATGGAGGGGATCCAAACGCGATCGTTCCAGCGGTTCTCCAGCAAATCCCAGCAATTCGTGAAACCCTCAAGCGGGATGTGACAGCCGCCTACAAGGGAGATCCCGCGGCCAAGAGCTATCGTGAGGTCATTCGGTCCTACCCGGGGTTTCACGTTTTGATGATTTATCGGACAGCCAACGCACTCTACGAGGCTGGTGCCGAGCAGTACGCACGTGAGCTGTCCGAAAGTGCCCACAGCGAGACGGGCATTGACATCCATCCGGGCGCCGAGATCGGGGAGCACTGCTTCATCGACCACGGGACCGGCGTCGTCATTGGTGAAACGGCGACGGTGGGGGACTGGGTCCGGATCTACCAGAACGTTACGCTCGGTGCGCTTCACTTCGAGGAGGCCGAAGACGAGGAACACATGCTTCGGAAGGGCTACAAGCGCCATCCGGACATCGGCGATCACGTCGTCATCGGGGCCGGGTCAAACATTATGGGCCCGATCGAAGTGGGTGATCACGTGAGTATCGGGGCCAACTCCTGGATTAGCGAGGACGTCCCGGACCACACGGCAGTGTTCATCGCGGATCACCCCGATCTTGAACAAAAACCGACCGAATAACATTTCTCAGTCTGCACGTTCGAGATCGTACTCCTGGCCAGTGAGGAGGAACAAGACGTCCTCCACGACTGTCGAGAGCTCAGGAAGGAGTCGCAGGAGTGCCAGGGTGATGAGTATTAACGCCACCACGGATAGGGACTGGGAGATGACCCGGTCGGCCACGATGTAGGAGACGAGATACGGGTCATCGATGCCGAAGACGAGAAAGATCGGCTCCCGGAAACCGGCGAACCACTGGAACCCGTGGGCAAGTGCGATAAACGCGACCCGCAGCACGTTCAGACCGTAAATTATCGGGATGGCGATAGCGATACCAAGAGCCTGGCGCCGGGGCGACGCGTCGACGGCGAGTGCCAGTCCGGAGACGATCGAGATACTTCCGATTCCGGTACAGGCAAGCACGACTCTGGTGGTCAGATGATGGCCATCCTCCGCTACGAAGACAAACGTACTTCGGAGTCCGTCCTGACCGGTCACGACGGTCGGATCCACGCCCACGAACCCGAGAATCGCCTCCACATTTCGGGCGACGAGTTCGATCGAACCGCTTCGGAAGAACGTGATCGCCTCGAATGGGAGGTAGATGAACCCCATAATCGCAACTGCTTTTGTAATGACGGTAAACGACCGCTGGCCACTCCAGATAATCCAGCCGACGTACAGTGATCCCGGAACTGCAATCGCACTCAGTAGTCCTTCGATGATACTTCGCTGGACGATCGCGTAATGTGGGATCATCAGGACCCAAAACACCGCAAAAACGGACCAGGCCACCGTGGCGGCGTGGCGCTCGTAGGGCGACTCCAACCAGGAAAGGACCCCACTGGACGCGAAGATGAGAATCACGACCCACGCCAATGGGTCGGTGACGACGGCCAGATCCGCGATCGCAACCATGTATACGTCGGGACGATTCGTTGCGGGAAGTGTGTAACGGTCGGAGAACTACGGGCGAACGAGTCGGCGGATCCCAAGACCGACCGCGAGCAGGGCGAGACTTCCAAGCGCAATGAGCAGGAGTTGGGTCGGCCCGATTCGAAGCGGTTCGGGGACCGCCGACCAGGCCCGTTGGATTGCCTTCTTGGGCAATTCTGGATCCGGTTCTGGAAGTGAGTCGGCTGGACCGGTCGTGGGTGTCGAGGCCGACGTTTCAGTCTGGACGGACTCTGCTCCGGTCTCGGAACTCCCGGACTGCCAACGGCCTCCCCCTCCACCTCCGGCCCCACTGGCTGCGTCGGTCCCGGAGCGAGTGTCGAGGAATTGCCCCGAGCGAACCGGGCTGAGTTGGTCTCCGTCTGCGGTGACCGACACCGTATATTCGGTCCCGCTCTCGTAGTCGCTGAGGTCCGCCGTCGTCTCGTATGTGCCGTCTTCGTCGACAGTCACGTCCATGTTTGTGGTAAATGAGTCGTTCGCTCCGTCGATGTGCACTGTTGCTGTGGTGCCCGGTGCGACAGTTGTGGTTCCATTGATCGGGACGGTGTCTCTGGCTGGCAGGTCGAGGGACCCGTTTTCAGAGACACCCCCAAGGGCTGCTCGCGCCTCGATGACATTCATGGCTTCTTGCCCGGAGATTTCGGCTGATCGGTTGCCATCATTGCGCGGGACGAAGGGTGTTTCCTCGGTGAGCACCACAGCAGTTTCCAGGGCGCTTCCCGGGCGCACGGTCTCGCCACCAGCCTCGGCGACGACGTAGAACTGGTCCGGGTTTGCGGTCTTGATTCGTTTGAGGCCGGGCGGAGTTTGTGTCCCTGACTCGGCTTTGGGATTTGGGCCGATGGAGACGAAGGCAGAGGGTGATTCTTTAGTATGGTCGTTCTCTCCTGCTGGTACTGTTGGGGTGGTTTGGGTCACCGCTTTCGAGTTCTTCGCGTGCGGTGGTGGTCCGCCAACTGAGATGTTTCGTGTGAACATGCCGAGACCGCTCGTGTTGACTGCGACGACCAATCGGTCACCGACAGCGACCTCGTCTTCTCGACTGGCGTGGGTTCGCACTGCACTCGGACCGGCAAGTGTAACGTCTCGTGGGGCAACCAGCGTTTCCACGGACGCGGACCAGTCCGCCGTCACCTGGAAGACAGCGGTGGCTTGCTGATTGTCAGGTCCCGTCAAGATGAGCGTATAGTCTCCGGCAGCGAGTGCGCCACCGCCGACCGGCTCTGCTGATTTGGAGGCGCTTTTCGACGGGACCGTTCCGTTCGCTGTGCCTCCGGTTGATCCGTTGGTCGGAGTGTTCACCGACCTGTTCGAAGACCTCGTATCTGGTTCATTCGCGGTGGAAGTCGGTGGCTCGCTCGATTGGGCCGACCTGGAATCGTTCGATTGGGGCGACTCTGGGTCAGTCGGCGGGCCCTTACTCGGGTCCTGCTCCACCGCAGAAATCCACTGGTTCGTTCTGGGGGGTGAGTCGTTCGGTTCGAGGTGGTAGCCGGGGCCCGAACTCATTGTATCGCGTCCACTTGTCAGGACCTGGATTTCGTAGGGTGGTGACTGATTCCCGGCTGCGAGACTCACATTCTCGAGAACGAACCCATCTGGGCCTTCGAGGCGGATCCTCGCGGAATCGGAGTGCTCGAGAATGATGTCGAAGAGGGCCGGCTCCCCACGCTGGACCGCTGCTGTCCGGTTCAAGAAGCGGATGCTTGTTGGCGGCTCGACGGTGAAGGATTCAGAGCGGGCCGAGTCGTTAGTCGCCACAGCGTTCACGTGAATCTGATAGCGGCCCGGAAGAGCCTCGAAAGCGAACGCAGCGGTGCCAGTGGCGTCGAGTTCACCGCTTCGGGACTGGGCCACAGTTCCGTTGTCGACGTCTTTTAGGGCCACCTCCAGGGCTCGTTCGGAGTCATTGCCCCGTACCGTGACTGGAATCACGTCGTCAGTTGTGGAGATGTTCGTCTCCGGCGCCTGAAGGGAGAGTGCAACCGGGGTTGGTGAGTCTGACTGGACTGACTGCTCCGCTGTTTGTTCGACTGTCAGCGTCGCACCCGGCCCGAGCCCACCCCTCGGTGCATCTTGTTCGAGGAACAGACCCGTATCACCCGGGTCGTAGGCGCCGTCGCCATCCGCGTCACTGACTTGCGGGACTTCCAGCGCAACTGTCTTGCCACCAGGGGCATCAGCTGTGACCGTCGCGTGAAGGCTGAATTCGGTGCTCGCGTTCCCCGGCCCAAACCAGGCTGTGTCTGCTTGGGGTTCGAGGACCCAACTCCCATAGGGGGTTGGATCGCTGGCGGTGGCGAGTGTGGTGTTGTTTGCTTCGAGGGAAACCGACTTGATGTGGCTCTCAGATAGCGTGCCGTTCGTGCGGACTGTGACAGCTGTGAGCCGATCTCCGAAGGTATCCGAGCCGACTGATTGGGTGTCTTTTTCGCGGTAAA
>NZ_JAZKRK010000057.1:0-7535 GCF_036626455.1 Halodesulfurarchaeum sp.
ATCGTCTCGGCGATCTCTTCCCCGGAGTTCTCCCTGGGCCAGTCGAAGAAGCCGGCGATATACGCGGTATGAAGTACCTCCTGCTGTCTATCGGTCAGGGATTCCTGGATGGCCGTCCTGATCTCCTCCGTGGTCGGCGCTGGGCGTTCGGTTTCCCGGCGGGCGCGGAGTTCGATCGACGGGTAATCGGTCTGGAGTCCTTCCACGACGGTTCGCACGTTCGCATTCGGTGAGAGGTGGACGGTCAGACGGGCCCTGCCATCACTCGCTTCGATGTGCCGGAGGTCGCCCCCGTATTCTCCGATCGGGCGAGCGAGCGAGGACTTCTGGAGCTCGAATCGCGCGTGAAGTTCCCTTTTATCTGTCGTGATGATATTAACCGTGCCGAGTTCGGGTCGTTCGTCGACGAAGTCTTCGATCCTCGCTGAATCGATGTCCCGGATCGTGAAATGCTGGACGAGCGTTTCCCCCGGACCGGGCGTCATCCATGTGAGTTCCATCGACCCGCCATCGGCCGTCAGCTCGACGGGGAAATAGTCGGATTCGGTCACCTCGAACTCGATTTCGGTGACGCTGTCGGTCAACAGTGCCTCCTTGCTTTCGACGGCGTTGATCGCGTAGCCAATGGTCTCGCCGAGTTCCGCGAAGACGGCCGTTTCGATGTCCTTGAAAGCCCCGATTTTGTCGGTGCCGATACAGAGCACGCCGTACTGGCGGTCGCCGTAGGTGAGTGGGATCGCAGCCGTCGCTTTATACCCACGTTCGAGCCAGGGCTTACACCAGTCAGCTTCAGGGTCCTCACAGCTGCTGATGTGCACAGTCCCCGTTCGAGCGGCGGTTCGAAGGGGGTCTTTTCCTTCTAACTCGTTGATCGCCCCGATGAGTTCGTCTAGATCGTTCTCATCAAGTCCGGCCGTTGCCCGTGGGCGGATGACTTCGGTGCCCACGGCCTGATCGGAGAGACAGGCAAAGGCATACTGTGGGGAATCGGCGAACTGCTCGACAATTGCGGCCTCCATCGCGTCGCGGCTGTCGGCCTCCACGAGCTCGCGGTTGATGTCACGAAGGACCTCGTTCGTTCGGTTGAGCGTTTGGAGCCGGTTTTTCTGCTGGGTGATCTGCTCTTTCCGTTCGAGGCGGTCGGTTACGTCGGTGTCCACGGCGACGTACTTCTCGACGGTCCCGTCCTCGTTGACGATCGGTGCGATCGTCATGTCGACCCAGACCTGTTCGCCGGATTTTCGTTCGTTGACGATTTGGCCCTCCCAGATGGATCCGTCTTTGATGGTATCCCACATCGCTGCATAGAAAGATTCCTCGTGATAGTTGGACTTCCACAGCGATGGGTCCCGGCCCATGACTTCGCCGCGTGAATAGCCGGTGACTGATTCGACGGCTCGATTCGCGTAGGTTATTGTTCCATCCGGGTCAGTAATGAAGATCATGTGGCCAGCGTGTTCGATGGCCTTCTCGAAGGTCCCTAGTCGTTCGTTCGTCGATCGAATGGTGTTTTTGATCTTCGTCTCCTGTTCGACGTATTCGGAGAGATAATAGACCGTCAGGACGGCCAGCACACTGACGAGGAGGCCCGGGAGTTCGTCGATCCCCGGCGTCCCAGCCTGATAGCTGAGGATCTGTCGAGTCGCCATGAGACCGAGCATCAGCGTCAAAAACCCGAAACGAGCGTCCTTGACTCGATACAGGAGGTATATCGAGTATCCAAGCCCCACGAGTCGAAGGCCGATCGAAGTCAGTATGATAAGTCCGTCGGGAATGATCACGGGTCTGTCCGGGGGTACGGAATGGGCCTCAAAATAGTTGTCGGGACTGATTCTATATGTATTGGGGGTGTTTATTTAAGTCAATAACTGGGCCAGAGGCCAACCTATTCATATTGGGTGCCTGCTCAGGGGCATGGAACGTCTGGGAAACGGTGTATGCGAGCACCAATTGAATCGAGATTTTCCGACGCAACACGCCACATAACAGGTGGCTATCGATGAGCGTCGATGCCTCCCCTGGCGTGCCCGATCTCGACCAGGCGCAGATGGACGAACTGGTTGAGGCCGAACGGGACGACCCGGAGCAAACACTTGCCGAGGTCGAGTTCTCGACTGACCTCGGTCTCGCGATGGCCGAGGACGCCCAGCGGGTCTCAAAGGGAGCGATCTCGAGTGAGTCGTTCTGGGCCAAATACGACGAGTCAGCGACCAAAGAGTTCGGCGAGGGGTATCGAGAGACGCCAAATCCGGCAGTGGACAAGGGCGGTAGCTGCCAAACGATTGACGAACCAGCGGCCGACCAACTCTCCTGCTCCCTCGACTCAATGGACGCCGTTGCCGAGCAGATCGAGTCTCCGCTGGGCGAGGAGGACACGCGGTGGGGAATGGTAATCGACCTCCAGAAGTGTGTCGGCTGTGACTCGTGTACGGTCGCGTGTAAAGCGGAGAATCGGACGCCGCCTGGTGTCACCTACAACGTCGTGATGGAGCACGAACATGGTGAATTCCCCAACACGACCCGGACCAACGTTCCCCGTCCCTGCATGCAATGTGAGACTCCCTCCTGCGTGCAGGTGTGTCCGGTCAGTGCGACGTACAAGATGGAAAACGGGATCGTCAATATCGACTATGACCGGTGTATTGGCTGTCGATACTGTATGATCGCGTGCCCGTACGGGGCGCGCTATCTCGACTTCGGCGACGATTATGAAGACGAGGTCATGAGTGCTGGCGAGATAACGAGTCCAGAGTACGGGGTCGACCGTGGGAGTCGGGAGGATGGCAAATCTCCACAGGCCAACGCCCGGAAATGTACTTTCTGTTATCACCGGCTGGGCAGGGGCGAAGAACCAGCCTGTGTCGAGACCTGTATTGGTGACGCCCGGAACTTCGGTGATTTGGATGATCCGGACAGCGACGTTGCACAGATGGCTGATTCGACCCGCGCGATGCAACTGAAAGAGCACACGGGCAACGACCCGAACGTCTACTACCTCAAATAACAATGGCAACGGCAAACAAACTGCCCGACTTCAATCCGGGCTTCGAGGACAACCGGATCCGGATCGTCTGGTACGGTATCCTAGCAATTACCCTCCTCGTGGGCGCGTACGCGACGTACCAGCGCATTGTCGGCGGGATGGGAACGACCAATTTGACTTCAATTACCCCATGGGGGGCCTGGGTGGCGTTTTACATTTATTTCATCGGTCTCTCGGCCGGTGCGTTCCTCGTCAGCACCCTCGCGAACGTCTTTGAGATGGAGGGTATGGAGAACATCGATCGGGACGCCCTCTTTGCTGCCATCATCGCGATGATCGTCGCAATGTTGTTCGTCTGGATCGACCTTGGGCGGATGGAACGAATGTATTTCCCCTTTATCTGGCGCCAGCTAACCTCGGCCCTAGCCTGGGAGGTCCACGCGTACGTGGCCTATATCGGCGTTCTGACGGCCGAACTGTATTTCTCGATGCGTGCAGACCTTGTCCGTGTCGCCGAGCACGGCTCTGGTCTCCGAGCGCGGGTTTCCGGACTGCTCACTCTCGGTCGGACCGATCTGAGCGACGCAACAGTGAGCGCAGACAAGAAGTGGCTCAAACGCATCGGTATCCTTGGGATTCCACTCGCCATCTTCTTCGTCCACGGCGGCACAGGGATTCTCTTTGCCGGTGTGAAAGCTCGTGCCTACTGGAACAGCGGTCTGTTCCCGGTGATCTTTGTCATCTCGGCGCTGCTCTCCGGAACGGCACTCGTCATGGCCGTCTACGTGCTGCGGCGAAAGTTCTTCGACGCAAAACCCATCGATCTGGACCTTCTCGATCGGCTGGGACAGTTGCTGTTGGCGTTTGTCCTGGTCGATGCGGCGTTCACGGCCATCGAGGCCCTTATCGGGGTCATGTCGCTTGAGGGCGCCCACCTGGCGGCCTGGATGACGATTGCGCTTGGAAAGATGGCGTGGTCGTTCTGGATCGTAATGGTCGGTCTCGGATGGGTCCTCCCGCTCGTACTGACCAGTCGTCGGTCCTGGCGCCGTCGCCCGATGTTCATGGTGATCGCGGGGCTA
This sequence comes from Halodesulfurarchaeum sp., assembly GCF_036626455.1. Classification (NCBI taxonomy): domain Archaea; kingdom Methanobacteriati; phylum Methanobacteriota; class Halobacteria; order Halobacteriales; family Halobacteriaceae; genus Halodesulfurarchaeum; species Halodesulfurarchaeum sp. The sequence continues at coordinate 4,066 of NZ_JAZKRK010000057.1, forward strand.
TCGGTCGTTATCGGTGTCGTCGGTGTCCGGTTCAACATCGTCGTTCCGCCGCTGGTGAATCCGGTGATGGAGGGCCTTCCGGCAGGTGATTATCTGCCCACCCTTACCGAATGGGCAACGAGTTTGGGTATCGTCGCCGTCGGGCTCCTGATCTACACGCTCGGCGCTGAAACATTGCCACTAACCCCTCTTACGGAGGATGAACACGAATGAGTACTGATGAATCCCTCGACGACGGACCGGACCTCTCCCGCCGTGAATTTGTGAAGTCAGCGGGTGCCTTCACAGCACTGTCCGCGGGCGGTGCGGCCCACGAACTGGACTTCTCTTCCCTCTGGGAAGACGACCCTGAACACTACGTTGGCACAGAGTATGACGAATACGACGCAAGCGAGGTTATCCACACGACCTGCGGGCAGTGCAATACGTTCTGTCCGATCAAGGTTCGGCTGGACGACGGGAGTACGAAAAACAAGGAGTACAGCTCCCTGGTGCGGAAACTCGCCGGGAATCCCTACTCCTTTTTGAACACCCAACCCTTCGCTCAGGTCCCCTACCATAGTGACCTCGAGTCCGTCGTTACGGGGGACCTCGATGGGACCGGTGACGTGTCGACCGATCGATGGTCCCTCAATGGTGCTCGGATGTGTCTCAAGGGTCAGGCCGGTATACAGACCGCTTTTGACTCGTACCGCGTTCGCAAACCGATGAAACGCGTCGGCGAACGGGGAAGCGACCAGTGGAAGACGATCTCTTGGGAGACAGCGATCGAGGAGATCGTCCATGGAGATGACGACCTCGGTCATCGCGGGCTCAAGGAGATGTGGGACTACGTCCCCGAGGACCAGGTAATGGAGGACCGAGAAGCCCTCGGTGACGCGGCTTTCGAGGAGAAATACCAGGACAAACTCGTCGACACCGACATTCCGGAACTGGGTCCGAAAGCCAACCAGATCGTCGATGTCGGTGGCTTCCGTCGCTTCCTCATCCGGGCTCGAATGTTCCAGGGATCGCTCGGCTCGATCAACAGCCACCACCACGCCGGCGTGTGTGGTTTTTCCTCCGTCCTGGGGAATGTCAGGTCACATGCGAATACGAAAAAGCGCCAGTACACCGACATCGAGAACACGGAATACCTCCTGGTCTGGGGGACAAATCCGATGGTCTCGAACAAGGGGCCGACCTGGCTCGCACCGAAGATCACGAATGCGATCGAAGACGGGATGCAGATGGACGTGGTTGATCCGCGACTGTCCAAGACGGCGGAGAAAGCGGACACGTGGGTTCCGGTAAAACCCGGCGCAGATGGGGCCCTGGCAATGGGTATGGCCCGGTGGATTCTGGAACACGATCGCTACGATCAAGACTACCTGAGCAATCCTGCTACCGAAGCAGCAGACACGGACGGTGAAAGCACCTTCAGTGACGCCACGCATTTGGTTGCAGTCGACGGCGATCCCACGGCGACACCCAAAGCCAAAACCCAGACGGCTGGAACCCTTGGCATTGACGGGGACCGTGCGGTTCTTGCTGGGACGACCGGCGAGGTGGTTGCAGCCGAAGACACCGATGTAGGCACGTTGGACGTCGAAACCGTCATCGACGGCACACCCGTCAAGAGCGTCTTTCGGCTCTACAAGGAGCGGGTTTATGAGCACAGTCTCGAGGATTACGCCGATATGGCTGGCGTTTCTGTCGATCGCATCGCGAAAATCGCGAACGAGTTCACGAGTCACGGGAAACGAGCGGCGATCATGCAGTATCGTGGCCCCTCAATGCACACAAATGGGTTCTACAATACGCGTGCGATAGCCACCCTGCAGCACCTGATCGGGAATTTCGACTGGAAGGGCGGCCAGATCACGCCGTATGCAGGCTATGGAACCATGGGTGGCCGCTACGTACTCGGAAACGTGCCCGATGGGCGAACGCCCTGGGGACTCCCAATAACACGAGCGCTTCACAACGCCGAGGACTTCGAGGGAACGCGTCTGTTTCCCGAGGATGAGGAGGACCCCTATCCGGCGAAGCGACCGTGGTTTCGTCTCGCACCCCAGCACCAGGTTCAGGAGATCTATCACAGTGCACAGGAGGAATACCCCTACTCGATCAATGCGTTGTTTCTGCGAACGTACTCCGAGAACCACGTGATGGCTGCTGCGGGTGGTGATATGATCACTGACGCCCTGCAAGACAAGGATGCGATCGAACTTCTGGTCGCTTTCGATACGGTCATCGGCGAGATGAGTGAGAACGCGGATTACATCTTGCCCGAGCCGACGTACCTCGAACGGTGGGAGAACTTCGGAACCTATCCGAACAAGCGACTCGCGGACGACAAGATTAGCCATCCCGCCGTCAGGGTGCTTCCGGAAACGGAGCTGTCAGAGCAGGTCCTCATCGACATGCTGAAAGAACTCGAATCGGCGACCGGCGAGACGATGCCGGGCGTGGGTGAGGACGCAATCGTGGATACTGATGGGGAAACCTGGCCCTTGGACACTCCCGAGGATTTCTATCTCAAGATGGTCGCGAATCTTGGCTTCCAGACCAAGACCCTCGATCCCGATCTCGGGGACATCGACAAATCACGGTCGCTTCCCCCGGGACTGGACCGAGATAGCTTTCCGTACGAAGAAGGGCCCGTCCAAGATGCTGACGACGACGAACTCCAGGCTTTCAAGGAAGCCCATCAGAACGGCCTCGGCGAATTCTTCGATTACGACGAATGGAAGGGGACGGTCACAGATGCAGAGTGGCGGAAAGTCGTCACGGTCCTCAACCGTGGCGGTCGCTTCGAAGAGCCGATCCCGAACTACGCCGAGGCCTTTGACGAACACGGATTCGATTATGACTACGCCGAGCGGTACGATCCGTCGAACGCGTATGAGGGGGACAAAATGCGGTACCGACTCGACGGCGAGGTTACGTTCTGGAACGAGATCATGCCCGTTGGCAAAGACGCGTACGATGGAACGCCGTTCGATCCACTGCCGAAAGTCACAGACGTGACCCACTTCAACGGCGACATCTTGACCCCGGTCCTCAGCGATGCGGAACCGGACCGGCCACTCCACCTGATCAACTGGAAGCCGCGAACCCAGGGGATGACCCGAACCCAGAACTCACCGTGGCTGCGGGAAACACGTCCCGAAAACCCCGTCTGGATGAACCCAGTCGATGCGGATGAACGGGCCATCGAGAACGGTGATCACATCGAAATCGACGCTGGGCGGACGTCCGTCGAGGGAATGGCGATGGTCACGGAAGGGATTCGCCCAGGTGTCGTCGGGACGATGTGGGGCTGGGGCCGTCAAGGCGACGGGGCCGTCGAACGGACTATCGACGACGAAACCACCGACGTGGCCAACGAAACCTACGGCCACACGGATTACGAGTTCGACACTCCGATGGCCGAAGAAGCCGGGTACGCCAAAGGTCGGGACGCTGGGTTCGCTGTCAACCACCTT
>NZ_JAZKRK010000058.1:0-7449 GCF_036626455.1 Halodesulfurarchaeum sp.
GGCATACTCACTTGCGGTTCCGACTACGCGTCGAAATCCCTGCACTTCTTGCGGTTGGAGGCTCCGCCTTGGGACTACTGAAGTGATTTTCTGCGGCGTGGGAACTGCGATATCCATGTCCGGCTAGTGCATGTGGTATGGGGCATGTTCATTTGTACCATGTGTGTTATTTCCCTTCATTCTTATAAAAAGCCCTTGTCGGTGAAAGAGCAGCCCTCAGGCATCCGTGAGTTGTAACTAAGAATGGAGATAGGTGACCGGCTAAATGAATGAAAACGACGACGCGGGCGGTCGTAGGCACCCGCTTTCAGGGGATGAGCTGGGGACCCGAGATAACCAACCGAAACAGTTCGACGAGGAACTTGGGCGAGAAATGGCGCGTGATGCCCAACGAGTTTCGGATGGTGAGCTTTCCGAATCCGAGTTTCACGAAAAGTATCACGAAGCAGTCGTCGAGGAGTTCGGACGTGACGATCGACCGATCGAATCAGGAGGCAACTCATAAATGTCAAAATCAGAACAAGATGACGGTGGCGTTCGTCGACGGACGCTACTGAAAGCCGGCGGTGTCGCAGCGGCAGCGGGATTGACGGGTGTCGGCGTGTCCGGAATTAGTGGCGAAGCAGAGGCCCAGGAGGACAACGGTGACGGCCGGGAGGTCGTTCACGGGAACTGTTGGATCTGCCGGGAAACGTGTGGACAGGAAATAACGATCGAGGACGGCAAGGCCATCGACCTGACGGGCGTCGACGGCCATCCGAAGGCCAGTATCGGGGAGGGGACGGAAGGGACCCTCTGCTCGAAGGGGATGGCCCAGCTGAACAAGACGTACAACCCGAACCGGATCCGGCGACCCCACATCAAAAAGGACGGCGAGTTGACCGCCGTCGACTGGGACGAGGCGTTCGAATACACGTCCAATCGCCTCGAGGAATTTGCCGAGGAACACGGGCCCGAAAAACTCCTCCGGTACAAGGGGTACCCGCTCGGCAAACATAGCTGGGAGGCAGAATTCATCCACAATCTCTTCGGCTCTGCTATCTCGGCTGGTCGAAAAACGACCTGTCACGGCCCCTTCTCGACGTCCTGGGAGTGGATGGCCGGATATGGCCGCGAGTGGCCCGACTGGCAAAACTCCGAGTACATCATCGCCTGGGGCCGCAACGTTATGGAGTGTTTCCGCGGTCAGGCCGAGCCGAAAGGGGTTCTCAAGGCCAAGGAGGAAAACGACGCGACGCTGGTCTGTATCGATCCTCGCTACACGAAGACCGCCGAAGTCGCCGACAAGTGGATTCCGATCGAGCCACGCACGGACGGCGCGCTCGCGTTGGCGATGGCCAACGTCATCATCGAAGAGAACCTCTACGACAGGGACTTCGTCTCTGAGTGGACTCACGGCTTCAAGGAGTACAAGGAGGCCGTCGCCGACAAAACGCCGGAGTGGGCGGCCGAAATCACGGACGTCGACGCCGACGTCATCCGGGAAATCGCGCTCGGGTTCGCCAAAGCGGCCCCGAGTTCAGTCGTGTTCCCGTGGACCGGACTGGCCTACCAGGCAAACGGCTTCAAGAACTGCCAGAACCTTCACGCGCTCAACGGGCTCGTGGGGAGCGTCGACACCAAAGGTGGAACCCGGCAGTGGCGGAAACCCTTCAGCTTGGACCATCCACGGGCGAAAGCGGACGCCGAGTTGCCCTCGAACCATTCGGACGCGTCGACACCGGACTACGACGATTATCCCTTCCAGCAACACGGGATTCGGGATCTCACTCACAATATGGTCCCGAAAGCCACCGAACGTGGGGACATTCAGGGCGTGATGATGAACTGGTCCCAGCCCCCGAAAAGCGGGAACACCCGCAAATGGTGGGAAGCCATGGAAGAGATGGATCTGGTCATCACCGTTGATGCCTTCTGGACCGGGGTTAGCAAGCGAGCCGACGTCGTGTTCCCCGGTGCCTCTCAGCTAGAACAGACGTTCTTCAAAAAGGGCGGTGACAGTGCGTATAGCACGAGTGGCTGGGTGACAGGATCGAAACCAGCGATCCAACCGCTCGGTGATTGCAAACGGGACTATCAGCTCTACAAGGAACTCTCCCAAGCGATGGGTTGGGGCGAGTACTTCCCATGGGAAGATGCCCAAGAGTACTTCGACAGCAAACTCGACGGCATCGGCCTGTCCTTCGACGAACTGGACGAGAAGAGCTACGAAGTCATTGACGGGCTCCCTTACCGGCAGTACGAGGACGGCGGCTTCAAAACCGTCAACGGGCTGTTCAACTTCGACCTCGACGTCAAAGACAAGTACAAGTCGCTGGCCGATGACCTCGGCATCAGTACGGCCCCCTCGTGGGTTCCGCCTGATGACGAGCACTTCGGTGAAACGACAAACGACGAGTATCCCCTCCTGTTCACCGATACGATGGTCGAGCAGTTCTCCCGGGGACACTGTCAGGCACTCTCCCAGTCCCTCGAGGCCTACGCGGAACGGTTTGGCCACGAGGACGAGGACTACCGGGGGAACTACCTCCACATCAACCCGAGGGACGCCGAAGAGCACGGCATCGAGGACGGAGACTGGGTGGCAGTCAAGTCCGCCGATGACGAAATCGAACTCATGGCGAATGTCTGGGAGGGTGTTCGGCCCGGCTGGGTCTGTACGGAGAACGGCTTCGGCGAGGGCTCCTCCCACCCGGACGACTCGGGAGGTCATAGTATGAAATTCAACAAGGAATGGCACATGGAGCCGACGACCGGCATGACCGCGAGGAACCATCCTGTTGATGTCGAGCGCCTCGGAGGTGAGCCCCAATGACTGAGCAGTGGGGATTCTACTTCGACGCCGAGAAGTGTATCGGCTGTCACGCCTGCACGGTCGCGTGCCGGGTCAGAAACAACGTCGACGCGGACGGGGCGAAGTGGCGGCGGATCGTCCACGCCGAGAACGGAACCTTCCCGGACTACGAGATGGCTTCCGTCTCGATCTCCTGCATGCACTGTGAGGACCCGCCCTGTCAGACTGTCTGTCCGACTGGCGCGATCGAGAAGCGCGACGAGGACGGGATCGTCACCGTCAATCAGGACAAGTGTATCGGCTGTCACTACTGTGCCTGGGCCTGTCCATACGGCGCGCCGAAGTTCGACGGGGACAACAAGATGCAGAAGTGTCACCTCTGTCTCGGCGAAGGTGGCGGCGACGGGCACGGCAAGCCGGCGAAGGCAAAGGAGGAAAACGGCGGCACGAAGCCCTCCTGTGTCGACAACTGTGTCGGCGAGGCACTCAAGGCTGGTCCGATGGAGGAGTTGACCGCGGAAGTGACCGATGGCTCGGTGGACAATGGCCAGGGTAACGTTATCTTCGGCGGCTCAGGAGTCGACATCCAATTCGAAACGGAATCGGACTGAGTAGATCTCCATGGCAGAAACAACAGAGAAAACCAACCCGGCGCTGCTGGGTGAAGGATATCGGGCCGCGATCTCGATGATCGTCGCCCTCGTCGTGACCTTCGCCGTCTTTATCGGCGTGACCGGATGGCATCCGGTGGTCACGGCCTGGATTCCGACCGCGGTCGGGCTTGTCGGGCTCGAAGTCGGCTATACGACGTACAACGAGCTGTGGCTCTGGGTCCGACTCCTCCTCGGGGCCTACATCACAGCTGTGTTGCTGATTGTCTCACTCCAGCTGATTGGCACCTGGCGCCGCCTCATCGCCGACGCGGGAGGTGAATCGTAATGTCGACGCTAACCAGTGAAAGTACGATTCAGCGGTTTAACGCTTCCCAGGTGTACGTGCACGGGTTGCTGGCCGCATCCATTCTGCTGCTCTGGGTGACCGGCCTCCCGATCACGTTCCACGAATCGTTCAATTGGCTCATCGGACTGGTGGGCTATGGAAACATCGTCCTCCTCCACGTGGCCTCTGGCGTCGTTCTCATCCTGACGGGGCTCTTCTACGGCGTGTACGGATTCCTCGGCTGGGTCCAAGGGCAAAACAGTCTCAAGAACGTGCTCCCCGGACCGAGTGATATCACTGAAGCGATCGAGCATCTCAAATATCTCGCCGGTCGACGCGGTCAGCCCGCGTCCGGGAAGTATACCTTCCTGCAGAAGGCGGAAATCTGGATCATCATCTTCGAAACGACCGTCATGATCCTGACCGGTGTCGTGCTGTACGCGGGGACGCTCGGCAATGCCTCCCCAGCTCCAGCGTTCCTGATCACCCGAGACATCCACGCCATCGTCGCGGTGACGATGCTCGTGGGGGTGACCTTCCACCTGTTCATGACCCACGCGAAGGAGTGGCCGTTGGACAGGTCGATGTTCACGGGGAAGGTCACGCTCGGCCAGGCTTCCGAGGAGTGGAAAGGGTGGGTCGAGACGTCGGTCGGCTACGTTGATGTCGCCTTTGAAGATGAAGGCCACAGCACGGCGCTTACCACGAGTCTCATCCTCGGGATGATCGTGTTCGGCGTCGTCTGGGTAGGCGTGATCCTGGAATACGTGCTCTCGCCGGTGCCAACAGGCGGACTCAATGTCGCACAGGACGTTGCGCCACATGCCCTTCCTGGCGGCATTATCGGAACGATCTACACGATCGGACTCAACGTCGCGATGCTCGTTATCTTTGCAGCTATCGCGGCGCTTATATACGGCTTCTACGAGCGTTGGACCGTCGCAGAATAGGTTTCCCCAATCTCTTATGATCCATTCATTTCGGACCAAACGAACAGCGACGCCAGGTATCGTCACGGGAACGTCTCAGCAACCGATGAGTACACGAGCGTGGAACTGATGACTCAAGACATGGACGAAAACGACTGGGAACGCCTCTACGGACTGCTTTCGGAGTGTTTCAAACACCCGGACGAGCAGTTCACAGAAGACGTCTCGGCCGGCCGGCTGGAAAGCGAACTCGCCGAAGCTGTCGAACCCCTCGGTGTCGAGTTCGAACTCGGCGTCGACGAGGGTCTCGTGCCGGAGACCGAAGCAGCCTTCGATAACGAATACATCGCGCTCTTCGAGGCCTTCGAGACGCCCTATGCACCGATCGTCGAATCCCCGTACAAGGAGTGGTACGAAGGCCCGGGGAGCGACGGGCTTCTCAATGGCCCTCCAGCCGAGGATATGCAGCGGCGCTACGCGGCGATGGATATCGATTTCCCGGACGCGTATCTTCCTGACCATCTCGCCCTGTTACTGGAATACGCCTCGATTCTTGTTGAGGCGGGAACGCCCGACCAACACCGGGCGTTCGTCGCGGACCACCTCGACTGGATTCCGGCGTTTCGTCGTCTCGTCGAAGAGGCGGCGGCGGAGTCACAGTTCCACCGGCGGTACGTGCGACTCACCGGCGAGATATTCGCCCAGATTCGCAATCGGTTAGATATTGATGACCCAACAACGGAAGCAATCGATGACATGATCGGCCGAGTCGAGCAAGGCCGAGAAGGTGTCCCGGACGAAAAAGAATTCCGGGAATAGGAGGCAGCCACACGGTTCACGTACCGTTCCCGAACGTTCGTTTCGGACCCGATCCTCCGATCTTCATTGTGCAGGGACACGTTCTGCGGTATTTCGGAAACAAAACGCCAGTGTGAGTTGGCAAATACCGATCGGAACGAGGTGACGATGAGTACAGAAAGCGAGGGTGCAATCGGCATCCCCCCGGGCGGTCACCTGTGCCTCGACACAGGAGACCTATCAGTGAATCGTATATGGGGGTATGAGTGTTTTGTGGGGGTGGTTGCGGATATATCGTGGCGAACTGACGGAACAACAAAGTCCACGGCCCCCATAGAGATATGTGTCATGTCCCGACGCCGCGAATCCGGTTCATACCACGCGTGGAACTCGTTCCTTCGCTGTCCCGATTGTGGGAGCGACGAGGTTGCCTTCGAGCACTACGACGACGGGACGATGTTCAACTGCGAACAGTGCGGCGCGGAGGCGTGGGCGGCGAGACTTGTCCGAACCGAAGCTTGAAACGGTCCCAAACGAGCGGGACTGTGCCATCGGTTCGGACCGTCAGGATTAGATACCTCCCGCGTCCAGCGACTGCCATGGAAGGATTTCAGGACCGACTGGACGTTGTGGCTATCCCGGTCGGAATCTTCGTTCTCGTGGTCGGCCTGGGGACGCTCCTCGGACAGCCCTGGCAGTATGCGGCCGGCGGGGCACTAGGAATGGTTCTGCAACTTATCGGGGCTGTCGCCGCGATCGGAATCGGGATCGGGCTGGTTGGACTCGGACACTTCGTCGAGCCGTAACATCGGGAACTGGTACACCCATTTTCTTCGCACGGGTAGCGGATCCATGCACTCGGATCTACCGGGATCGAACTCTCAATTACTCGATCGGATCTTTGAGACCAGTCCGACCGGTATTGTCGTTCTCACGCCCGAGGGCTCGATCACTCGGTGTAATGACCGCGCCGAGCAGCTATTGGACATGGCCGAATCCGACATTGAGGGGAAACAATACGAGGAACCGGAGTGGACGTTCACAGATCCGACGGGTAAATCCCTCGCTGAATCGGAGCACCCATTCGTTCGGGTTCGGGATAGCATGGCCCCGATTTTCGGGCAGGAATACCGGATGGAACGCCCGCATGCTGAACCCATCCACGTCTCGATTTCGGGTGCACCCATCGTCGAGGAGGGCACGGTCGAACGGCTCGTCTTTGCCTTCGAGGATGTTAGCGACCGACACGAGCGCGAGCAGGAACTCGAAGACATGACCCGGCAACTCGAGGTTCTCAACCGGGTCGTCCGCCACGACATTCGAAACGAGATGGTAGTCATCTTGGGGTATGTGGAGACCGCTGCGGATGAGGTGTCGGATCCGGACGTGTCGGACTATCTCGACCGGGCCCATCAGGCCTGGGAGCACGTGGTTTCGATCACGAAAGCCGCAAAGGAGTTGATGAATGTTGTCACTCGCTCGGAGCCACCCGAACTTGCTGCAATCTCGGTGAAACCGATTCTCGAAGAGGAGCTGGCGATGGTCCGCGAGGCCAACCCGGATGCGACGGTCCAGATCGATGGCTCGGTTCCCGATGTCGAGGTTCGGGCGACAGAACTCCTGGAATCAGTGTTTCGCAACCTGTTGACGAATGCGATCGTCCACCACGACCGGGCGGACCCGACAGTGACAGTCTCGGCGAGTGAGTCGGATGGCCACCTGCACGTTTCCATCGCTGACGATGGGCCCGGGATTCCGGACGACCAAAAATGGAAGATCTTCGGCAAGGGACAGTCGGGGCTGGAGAGCGAGGGAACCGGTATCGGGCTCCATCTCGTCGAGAACTTGATTGCACAGTTCGAGGGCGATGTCTGGGTGGAAGACAACGAACCCCGGGGGTCGGTGTTTGTGGTGGCATTGGCGCTGGCCGAATGACCGTTGGGATGGTGGTTCTACTTCCCAAATTCCCAAGGGTACACAGGCCGGGAG
>NZ_JAZKRK010000059.1:0-7261 GCF_036626455.1 Halodesulfurarchaeum sp.
CCGCGGCCCTGGCAACTTCCCGATCACCCTCGGCTTTCCGATTGCCGTAGGTCGCGTTGGTATCGTCGGTTGCCTGGTCCGGAGTGCAATCCCGGATGGGCGTTTCGTCCTCGCGCTTTGGAATGGACTCCTCCGCATATGCGGCCCCGCTGGAGACGTAGACATAGGCCTCCACGTCCGAAAACACACGAGTCGCGTGCGCGACTGCCCGTGGATGATAGGCTATGACATCAAACACATATGCTGGATCGACCGACGCAGCCACCTGATCGATCACTGCCTCGTCCGTTCTGTCTCCTGAGACCTGCTCCACGCGAGGTGCCTCGGCGAATGGGTTGTCATGTCGACCGCGATTCAAAAGCGTGACCTCGTAGCCGTGGTCAACCAAATCGCGAACGAGATGACGGCCGATGAACCGAGTTCCCCCAATAACGAGTGCGCTGTCCATATCAGAGGCTGGGTCCGGGACTGGAAAACCGTGGCGACCGCTCACATCGAGTTGCGGATCTGATCGAAGACCTCGCGTTCGGCTTTGCGGAGTCGTGTCGCAAACGCCGAACTCGAAATACCGGCCCGCTCGGCCATCTCATCGATCGTGGTCCCACTCGGGGTTTGATAGTAGTTTTCTCGAAGGGCCTGCCGAAGGGCTGCCCGCCGCTTCTCAGTGAGCAGGCCAAGGTCGACCCGGGCGGTCCATTCCGACTCAGCGGAGTCCATAGCGTCGTAATCGATCAACTCGACTTCGTCGGCGATCCCGTCAAGCGCCTCGCTGATGAATTGTGCCTCGGGAGCCTCATGGACATACACCGTCAGCAGAATTTCATCATCAGCATCGGCCGGTCGACAGTGGGGGAGTACCCCATGATCAACGACAACTGAATATGGACAGGGGTCCGCAGCGGACCGGGTGAATTGCTTGGCGGTAACCGTTCCGTCCTCCTCACGGACCAGCAGTTCGCACTGGTGGTCCTCGCCAGTTCGGTACACGGCAAGCTCCGAGACGGTCCCGGCACTTTCCCGGACCGGACAACCCGACGGTGGGCGAACTTGGTAGGTCAGTCGATATTGACACCGTGTTTCGTCATGAACAGTCTCCTGGCTCATCATTCTGTCACGTTCGGTTCGACACGGTCGAGCATCGCAGTGATTTGGTCCGATGTCGGGTCCGAAACACCGAGTTGCATTCGGAGTTCACTCACAACCGCCACCAACAGGTCGACACAGAACCGATAGAACGGCGCGTCGGCGACCGCCTCCGAGACCATCTCGGCAAACGCATCGATCCAGTCAAGTTCCGTTTCGACGAAGGCCGCGAGTTCGTCGTATTCGCCGGCCTCTGTCAAGAGACTCGCGTATTCGAGCTGAAGTGCCACGTGGTCGGCCGGATAGGCCTCGGGAACCGTTATTTCGAGGGCCTCGTACCGATTTTCCATCCGAGAGGCCGGTGGCCCATCCATCAATCCGCTTCGTGAATCGTCATACCACTCCTTGTAGGGAGACGCGGCTGGTGGGGCGAAGGGACGTTGAAACGCGCCGAACAGGGCCTCGTAATCCTCAGTGAGGTCACGGTCGTGGATAGCTGGCGGCGAGGACGGGGCCTCCACTCCGACGGCACCCATGGCTTCCTCGAGGTCCGATTCCAGCGCGCCATCCACGATTGCCTTGCGAAGCGAGTCGTCCGGATGTTTCAGGCAGTTCGACAGGATCACCTGCAACTGGCTCCATGCCGCGGGTTCGTCCAACCGCTTTCCATCATTGGGAGTGGCATCAGCCATGGTGCTCAGAGACCCGGAACCGCAAGCGGTGTTTTCACGGCCGCGAGCAATACGACATATCGCAGGAGGAACCCACCGACGAGAACGAGAACGTACTTCGTCCCGTACCCGTAGGTGAGTACCCGACTCCCGAACACCGACTCGCCGAACTCCGTAAATTGATGTAATACTGTTACCGTGATCGAGATCACGACTGGAATTGAGGTGCCCAAGAGCAGCACACCCCCGATGAACTCGAGTTGGAAGGTGCCCAAGAGCTCCGCAAGGGTCGCCTGTGACCCGACGTTCGCACTGTTGGCGAGGAAGGAGAGGAGCGCCCCGATCGCCACCAGTTCGACGATGATGATCACGTCATCCGTGAGACAGAACCGGTGGTTGACTCGGGTTAGCGCCCCGCCACTGGCCACGGTCCCGAGGAGGGCTGCCGAGATACCAGTCGAAACCCCACTCATCAGGAAGATGAACGGGAGATACGTCCGGCTCCACATCGGCACAGCCGCCAGATCGCTCAGCAACATCGCCGTATAGATAACGACCAGCACGGCGAGCGCGCCGCCGAGGATTCGGAACGCACCCCAGGCGCGGCCGGGCAGACGGGTCAGGTCAGCAACCGAATCAATGGCCCAGACGATGCCTCGATCAGACTGCCAGGGCATGACGCGGTCGATCCAGCCGATAATACGTCGGGGAAAGAGACTCAGACCGGACTCGTCCCGGAGCGCCATGCCGAAGTGAAGCCAGAACGCTTCGAGGAGGGCGGCCAGGGAGAACAGGATGATCAACCACGTGCCGATCACCATCCAGGACCCGTAGTTCGTGAAGTTCCAGGCGAACGACAACGCCCGCAACGGAGCTCCCAGGTGGGAGAGGAGTGCGATACTCCCCACACCGATCGAGAGAAGCGCGATAATTGATCCCCACCGGGAGGTTTCTGCACAGGAAAACTGATGCTCGAGATCTTTCGTGTCCGCGAGCAACAGTTTAGCCATGAACCGGTTCGTTCCGAGCAGGCTCTTCATGAAACTCGCCCAGGTCGAGGTGAGATACGCGCCACCGGCCACGCCGCCGAGGAACAGGTAGGTCGCGATGAAGACCCCCCAGTGGACGTGTGGCAACCACAGCCATTCAGCGCCACCTATTGCGGACATTGTCAGTCCCCTGCGTTGAACGGCGTTGTAACCTCAGTCGTGGCGTCGACACTGCCGTCGACGGCTGACGTGCTATCCTGGAGCGGTTCGACAATGACCCGCCCGTTTGCAACTGCGCCCGATTTGAACCGTTCGGCTGCCGCCTGCGAGGCTTCCTCGATGATCTCGTTCTGGGGACCGGCCTTGATGGCCTCGCCCACACAGTCCGAGACACAGTTCGGATCGACCTGGTCTTCGAGTTCGTGTTTCGGCGTATCCTCGACGTCCGCACCGCCGCCCGAACCCTGTCCGAGACACATGTTACATTTCGACATGAGACCCTCGTCGCCGTAGACCACCGCTCCGAAGGGACAGGCCCAGCCACAGTACTTGCAGCCGATGCAGTCGTCACGACTGATCGTCACGATACCGTCGCTTTCGCGTTTCTCGATCGCGTTCGTCGGACAGACTTTCTCACACGGTGCGTCGTGACAGTGCATGCACGACATCGAAATCGGGACGTCCTGCACGTTCGGATATTCTCCGACCTCGTGGTGAGTCACGGTGCGCCAATCGTCAGTATCCGAGCCCCGACCGTGGAACTGCTTGCAGGAGATCGAGCAGGCGTGACACCCGATACAACGGTTCGGGTCGAAGTAGAAGACCCAGTGTTCACTTTCGTTCGCCATGCTCAGTCACCCCCCGTCGGCGTCACGTCGACCGCGATGTGCCTGTCCGGCTGCCCCGTAATTGGGTCCATTTGATCCGTGTGTAACATCATCGTATTCATTCCGTCTGCCGCATCGTCGCTCCCGCGTCCGGACTCTCTGGAGGTGATCGAAGACGTCGAGCCGAAACCATATTCGGAGGTGACAAACCCGGGCTGAACGCGTTCGGTCAGGTGAGCCATCAGCGTGCCCTCACCGTCTGCCGACTCGATGGACACCATGTCACCATTTTCGATCCCCCGCGACTCCGCGTCCTTCGGGTTCATATAGAGGTAATTGCCGCGATAGTCCGCATCGTTCAATCCGTTGCGTTTCGCGTAATGGTCTTGCAGCCGCTCGTGAGGCTGGTTGCTCCCGTGAGAGAAAAACACCGACCGGGTGTCAGTGAACTCGAGTGGATACTCGTCCGACATTTCATCGCCGTAGGTTCCCGGTGGGACCCATTCCGGAGCGGTACCCATCCCGGCCTCTTCGGCCGCCTGGGCAAACGAACCGATCTGGTCGAGGTCAAACCGGAACGTGAAGTGATCGTCGTCCTTCCACTTCTCGTAGTCGTACTCCTCGACGAGACAGTAGTTGTTCTCACCAGTGGACAGGTCCTCGAGCGTGGTCCCACAGGTCCCGAGCTTCGCGTTGATGAATTCTTCGTGAGAGTCCCACTGCTCGAAAATCCGCCAATCGTCGTTGCCCGTCTCCGTTGCCATCTTCTCCGCGATTCCCGTGAGGATATCCCAATCCGGCCGGGTGTTCCACCGCGGATCGACAGCAGCCTTGCCACCGGTGACCCATTTGTGCCGAGGGTACGCCGACCAATTACCAGTTCCCAACGTGTCTTTCTCCAGACTTGTCGATTCTGGCAGCACGATATCTGCGCGGCGAGACACCCCGTTCCAGTACGCGTCGATGGAAAGGACCAGATCCATTGCCTCGACCGCCTCGATCCACGCCTTGGTGTTTCCGTCCTTGAGCGGATCGTCGTGATGACAGACGATCCCATTGATGTGGCCGTTCTCGACCATCTCCGGAACGACGTTGTGGCCGATGCCAGTAATGTGACGGAGCGGATATTTCTCGTACTCTTCGTACTTGTTGATCGCGGGCGTCTTGAACTCGGCCCGATTGGTGTAATCCTGCTCGCACACCTGGCCGAAAGAGGCCGTGCTTGGGTATTCCCAAAGCCTGAGTCCGCCCGGCCGATCGATGTTGCCGACCAGTCCGTTCAGCGCGGTAATGTTCTGAGAGGCTTTCCAGCTATTGCCGGCCTGGGCCGTTCCCGTCCACACGGATATACCGGCTCGCGGCGCTGCTTTTGCGAAGCCCCGAGCGATCTCGCGAATGGAGTCGGCCGAAATGCCAGTAATCTCGGCTGCCTCCGCCGGCGGCATGTCCGCTGCAGCCTCTCGGTAGGCCTCGAAGCCGTGGGTGAAGTTCTCGACGAAATCTTCGTCGTATAACTCCTCCTCGATAATCACATTGGCCATCGCGAGGGCCAACGCGCCATCAGTTCGCGGCTTGACCGGTAACCAGTGGTCCGACTTCTCGGCCGTATCCGTGTAGTTCGGATCGATGGTGACCAGGGTCGCCCCGCGGTTTTCGATAGCTTCGAGGACGCCTTTGGCCTCGAACTGTCCGCCAAAGGAGTTGAGTATATTGCGGCCCCACGCAATAATATAGTCCGAGTTCTGGTAGTCGGGGATTCGATTGTTAGTGCCGGTGCCCATCATCCCGCCGGCCACGAACGTCGGGCCGGCACAGACGTGGATGCCTCGACTGATCCGCTCCGGGGACCCGTAGAGGTCTTTCCAGATGGTCCGGAAGATCGAGGTCTCAGCCCAACTCGTCGCGTCGAGGAAGGTCTCCGCACCGTTTTCTTCATCAAACTGTACCAATCGCTCGGCGGTATACTGTAGGGCTTCGTCCCAGCTGACTTTCTCCAGGGTGCCGTTTCGGCGGATGTGCGGTTCCTTGATCCGTTTGGGATCGTGAGTCTTGTCTTGCTGGGCGAGTCCCTTCGGACAAAGGGTGCCTTCGGTGTCCGGACCCGCACTCCCGCGTGGGTGACCGTCGACACCGGTGATGTTTACGACCCGACCATCCATCACGGTGACTTCCTGTCCACAGTTGTGCGAGCACATCCAGCAATTGCTGAATGCCGTCGAGAACTCGGCCGACCCGACGTCTGTCGTCCCGTCTTCTTCGCCGAGACAGCCACCGAGCGCGGCGGCCCCTGCGACGGCGCCGCCCGCTTTCAACAGCGTCCGGCGTGTCAGTCCACTCTCGGATTGGGTCGAATTGCTCATCCGTTTACACCTCTACCCCGTGTGTGAGACGGGTGTCTGCCGGATCTGCTGTCCCTCGAATCCCGGCCATGGTTCGAGCCGCAAATGATCGTCGATAGCTCATGCTGGTCCACAGTTGAATGAAAGAACTGTACCGAGATAGTCTACACTCGGGACCGGTTTGGGTTTTATAAGTAATGGTTCCCTGCCACCATGTGCCAATAAAGGAATGGAGCCGTCGGTATTCAACGCACAAAAAAGGAACCTGAAAGTTCGAGAACTGATGCTACACGAGCGGGAATCGGGTCGGTTTACGAGCCGCAGCCGAAGTCGCCGCTCGTGTCGCCGACGATGTACTCGATTGCGTCCTTCTTGACCTGGTTCGCATCGAGTGTGGCGAGTTCTGTCAGCTCGTTGTTGAGATCCTCATCAATGGTAAGCTGATCTGTCGCCGTGAGTTCGCCTTCAGTCCGATCGTGCATGTCGGTCCGCCACGCGTCGTTCGGCGTCGGGTCCTGCTCGCCGTTGTACTGCTTCCAGCTGAACTTCCACGAGCCATCGAACAGGGCGACATTGTCGTAGCCGACGATCCCGTCAAGAGCGAAGAACGCAACGGTGCCCTTGAAGCCACTGTGACACATCGTCACGATTTCGTCGCCGTCCTCGACGCCGTCGTAGCCGAAGACGTGATCTTCGATCTCCCCGGCGGACTTCCACGGGTTCGGACCGGTGAAGCTTCCCTCGAGGTAGCTCCCAGCCGTATCGATGGTGCTGCCCGCAATCTTCGCTTCACCTTCGCCATCTCCTTCGCCACGCTGGTCAACGACCGACGCGGAGCCCTCATCCACAAGCTGGATCATCTCGTTCAGGCCCTTCCTGACACCGTAATTCGGCTCTTCGAAGCCTTCGACCGTGTATCCGGTTTCCGGCGTTTGTACGTCCTCGAAGACCAGACCGAACTCGTCGTCATACGCGCTCGACCCACCGTTTACGAGTTTCAAGCGCTCACGGGGGAATCCCCAGAACCGGAGTGCCCAATACGCTCGGGTGGCGTACATCGGGTTGTCCCCGGAGAGCACGATGGTCGTGTTCGGTCCGACACCCGCGTTCTGGATGATCTGATCGACCGTTTCCCCTGTCGGAACAAGGGCCTTTGTCTCGGCAAGTCCATCCAAGCGGGTCGCTTTCAGCGTCGCCGCACCTTGCGCATCGCCTGCTGCCAGCGGGACAGCCCCAGGCACGTGGCCCGAACTGTATTCCCCAGCGTCGACACGAATGACCGCGACACGCGGGTCAGCGTACACGTCGTCGCTGTTGACCAGCCCGGCTTCGACCCACTCGTTCAGCGTCTG
>NZ_JAZKRK010000060.1:0-7231 GCF_036626455.1 Halodesulfurarchaeum sp.
GGGTGGAGTTAATCGGCTTCTATCACTCCCATCCCAACGGACCGAACGAACCGAGTGCAACCGACCTCGACACTGCCCGCTGGACCGATACATACACCGTCATCGTTTCGCTTAGTGGGAGCGAGCCTGAAATTGGCGCATGGCTGTTCACCGGAGAAGCATTCGAACCGAAACAGATCGCAGTCCAGACCAAGCCGACAGACGGCGATAGCACTTAGGAGGCTGAGAGCGAAGCGCGCCCATGGTCGATTTTCAGCAACGGGACACCCACCGCGACGAGGACGAATCGGAGAACGATGATCGGGACGAACAGGAGGAAACAGAACCGACGGCGGAGGAAACCAAGCACGACCACCACGCCCAAGACCTCGAGTCCGTCGGAGCCGCCGTGCTGACGGTCTCGTCCTCCCGTACGCTCGACGCCGATCCCAGCGGGGACGCCATCAGGGACGCCTTCGAGTCCAAGGGCCACCGAGTGGTGACAAGGGAACTCGTAGGCGACGACTTTGACCGGATTCAGGCCATCGCCGATCAGTTGGTCGAGCGACGAGATGTTGACGTTCTCGTCTCGACCGGCGGCACCGGGGTAACCCCGGATGACGTAACCGTCGACGCGATCGGCCCGCTTTTCGACAAACACCTGCCAGGATTCGGGGAGTTCTTCCGCCGGGAGTCAGCCGCAGATATCGGCTCGAAAGTCATCGCCTCGCGTGCGACCGGGGGAATCGCCCATGGGGTTCCCATCTTCGTCTTGCCAGGCAGCGAGGACGCGGTCACGCTTGCTATGGAGTCGATCATTCTCCCGGAAATCGGCCATCTGGCCGGTCTCGCACGACACGAAGACTGACGGACACCTAGTCGCCGGCCGGGTCAGGCCGCACGCGAACCCCAATACCGTCGGGGTCAGTTACAGCGATACCGGCAGACCGGTCCTCGACATCAACACCAGCCGCTTCGAACCGCTGTGCCGTTTCCGACACCACGCCCGCATCCGGCACGAGGAATTCGATCCAGTCGACCCCTCGTCCGGTGGCCGGTTCGGTCCGACCCAGGTAATTCGTCACGCCCAGTTGGTGATGCGTGTCGCCAGTCGAGAAAAACCGCGCCATGTCCCCGATCTCCCTGGCCAGCGGGAGGCCGAGAGCGTCGCGGTAGAACTCTGTCGCCCCAAAGAGGGCAGTCACCTCCAGGTGGAAATGACCGACCCGAGTTTCGGCTGGCGCGTTGGTCTCACCCGCACCGGCGGCGCGGAGGTCGTCGAGGTCGAGGGGGTCCGTTTCCATGACGACCTCTCCAGCATCGTTCGTCGGCCACTCGTCGCGTTTGCCGGGCACGAACAGTTCAACGCCATTGCCTGCTGGATCCGTGAGATATAGCGACTCACTCACGCCGTGGTCAGTCGCGCCCTCGAGTTCGTAGAAACTCTCGACCCGCTCGAGGGCCGAGCCGAGGGCGCTCCGGGAAGGATACTCGAAGGCGACGTGATAGAGCCCAGCCTGGGCGTCCGTTCGCAGACTGCGGTCGCCACCGTCTTTGAGTTTGACGAGTGGCGTCTCCTCCACCCCGAGTGTCCCCGTCGTTTCCGTGTAGTCAAAGAGGTTCAATCCGACGACGTCCTCGTAAAACGAACTCGTCCCGTAGAGATCCTCGACCGCGAGGGCCACTCGACCCGGTCGTGTCGCCAACGGCAGTTTGGAAGCGTGCTCGGTCATGAAATAGCGTAGGACACCCCAGCCTATTGGCCCTCCGGATTGAGGCAACGTCGACAGTAACCGGCAAAGAAAACATCCTAAAGGAGGTCGTCCATAGAACGGGTAATGAAAGTGGACCGTCCGAAGCCCGAGAAAACGGGGACTCGGAGATAATGGACCGAGACGTCGCAGATAAACTGGTCGCCATTGTGGCTGGGGCAATCCTCCTTTTTGGTGCCATCTGGAGTTTCCAGGCCGCCCAGCAACCGACCACAAGCATGAACGATTCGATGATGGATTCGATGATGGACGGCGGCATGGGGAGTTACGGAACCGATCCAACCGTGTTCCTCCTCGGTGCCATCTTCCTCGCGGCCCTCATCGGTGGGGGATATCTGTTCATCCGAAAGGACCTGCTCGCACCCAGCAGTGAGCCGACGGTAAACGGGAGTGCGGGAGCTCAAACCGCCACTCAGGTTTCGGAGCCAGCCCCTGAGCCCCAGGATACGGGTACCGAGGAACAGGTCAACCCAACGGACACCAGTGCGAGTTCCGAAACCGGACCGGCCGAACACACAGAACTCCTCCAGTACCTTCCAGAAGACGAGCGACGAGTGCTCGAACCGGTGATTGACTCGCCAGGGGTCACCCAGATCGAGGTCCGTGACCGGTCTGATTTCTCGAAGAGCAAGGTCAGCCAGACGCTGTCGGAACTGGAACAGCGAGGGCTGATCTATAAGGAAACACAGGGCCGGACGTTCCGCGTATACCCGGGCGAAGAGATCGACGAACGCGGTTCGGACGAACGCTGATCAAGTGTCTAGTGCGAGGAGTTGCTCCTCGATGAGAACGTCCGGATCGATCAGCGACGGGTCGACTCCTAAATCCAACTGCCGTGTGACGAACTCCGGGACCGAGTCCGGAGCATACCAGACGATTCGAACCGCCGGCTGGTTTCGTTTTGCAACCGGAATCGCCGCCGCCTCACCTGCATCCGTCACGAACAGCAACGCTGTCTCCGCAAGTCCGGCCTCGTTGAGGTCGGCTTCTGTCACGGGGGTTGGGACCTGCGTGGTTTGGACGCTGTTGTCCACAAGAGCCGTTTCGAGACCCCGGTCGGGGCCGACGATGAGTGCGTGTGTCATGCTTATTCGTATTCGATCGTAGCCGGTGGTTTGTGCGTGACGTCGTAGACGACCCGTGAGACCGAGTCGAGTTGGCCCGTGACCCGGCTCTGGATACGCTGAAGCACGTCCCAATCGAGCGGTTGCGCTCGGGCGGTCATGCCGTCCCGGCTTTCCACCGACCTGACGGCGATGATCCAGCCGTGGACCCGGTTGTCACCCTTGACGCCGGTCGCTTTACCGAGCACGGCCGCAAAGGCTTGCCAGGGCTCGTATTCGTCCAGTTCGTCCTCGACGACGGCCGTCGCTTCACGAGCCACTCGAAGTTTCTCCTCAGTCACTTCGCCGAGCACGCGGACGGCCAGGCCCGGGCCGGGGAAGGGCATTCGCTCGGACACCACTTCGTCGAGTCCCAGTTCCCGCGCGACCTCCCGAACCTCGTCCTTGTAGAGGTCCTGCATCGGTTCGACAATACCGTCGAAATCGACGACCTCCGGCAAGCCTCCGACGTTATGGTGGGACTTGATCGTCCCCTCGCTCTCGATCCGGTCGGGGTAAATCGTGCCCTGGACGAGCATCGAGGCATCGACTTCCCTGGCGACCGTCTCGAACTCCCGGATGAACTGTTTGCCAATGGCATGGCGCTTTTCCTCTGGGTCCATGATTCCGGAGAGAGCGTCGAGGAACCGGCCCTGCGCATCGACGATGCGTAGCGTGTCCATATGGGCAAAGGTTTCCCGGATGCCCGCGGTCTCCTCCTTTCTCATCAAGCCCGTGTCCACATACACTGGGACCAGTTGCTCGCCCACTGCCTCGTAGGCCAACGCGGCGGCCGTGGAGGAATCGACGCCGCCCGAAAGCGCGATGATGGCAGTTTCATCGCCCAATTCTGTCTCGATCTCCGCAATTGCGTCTTCGATGAACGAATCGACGTCCACCATCTCAGACCACCTCCTGGGCCGGTGTCGCTACTTCCAATATCGTTTCCAGAAAGCCAACAAAGGGTGGGCTCGCCCGGGTCGGTCGCGACCGGAACTCCGGGTGGAACTGGGTCCCCAGGAAGAACGGGTGATCCTCGAGTTCCAGGATCTCCATTCGGTTCCCTGCCTCGCCGGAGAACCGCAGTTCGCCCTCGGTCAGCGTCTCGATATACTCGGGATTGACCTCGTAGCGATGGCGGTGGCGTTCCATACATGACTCCTCGCCGTAGATATCGTGGGCCAGGGAGTCAGATTTGATCTGTGTTTCGTGGGCGCCCAGTCGCATGGTACCGCCGAGGTCCTCCAGATCGTACTGATCCGGCAGCAGGTCGATCACCGGGTCCGGTGTCGAATCGTTGATCTCCGTGGAATGGGCGGCTTCGAGTCCGAGCACGTTGCGAGCGTACTCGATGACCGCCAGTTGGAAGCCAAAACACAGGCCCAGGTATGGGATATCGTTCTCCCGGGCATAGGTGATCGCCTCCATCTTCCCTTCCACTCCACGGCTGCCAAAACCACCCGGAACGACGATACCGTCGGCGTCTGAGAGTCGTGTTTCGTCCCCATCGTCCATCCGGTCGGCCTCGACCCACTGGACGTTCACGTCGACGCCCTGGTTCAGACCGGCGTGTTTCAGGGCCTCCCGAACAGACATGTAGGCGTCACGGAGGTCGTACTTGCCGACCAGCGCGATGTCCAGTTCGGTGTCTGTCTCCTGGGTCACCAGGTCGCGCCATTGCGTGCTGCGATGTGCACGAGGAATCGCTCGCTCCGTGAGGTCCAGTTTGTCCATCACGTATTCGTCCATCCCCTCGTCGGCGAGCAACAACGGAACCTCATAGACGTCAGGGACGTCGTAATTCGAGAAGACCGCCTGGGTTGGAACGTCCCCGAAGAGCGCGATTTTTTCCCGGACTTCCTCTTCAAGCGGCTCGTCACTCCGGCCAACGATGATGTCCGGTCGGAGCCCGATCGAACGGAGTTCCTTCACGCTGTGTTGGGTCGGTTTGGTCTTCTGTTCGCCATTGGGGGCGTACGGAACCAACGTAACGTGGGTCAGCAGGGCGTCCTCCTCGGGTTCCTCGTCGACGAACTGCCTGAGCGCTTCGAGAAACGGCATCCCTTCGATGTCACCCACCGTGCCCCCGACTTCCACGAGACAGATGTCGTGGCCCTCGGCGGCTTCGCGAATGCGCCGTTTGATGTCGTCGGTGATATGAGGGATGATCTGGACGGTCTTCCCGAGATAGTCCCCCGCCCGCTCACGATTGATGACGTGCTGGTAGACCTTCCCCGTCGTGACGTTGTGATCGAAGGTCATGTCGATGTCGAGGAACCGTTCGTAGTTCCCCAGGTCCAAATCGACCTCGCCCCCGTCCTTGAGGACGTAGACTTCCCCGTGCTGATAGGGATTCATCGTGCCCGCGTCGACGTTGAGGTACGGATCGATCTTGACCGCCGTCACGTCAAAGCCCGCATTCTCGAGCAGACGGCCCAAACTCGCCGCCGTGATCCCCTTCCCGAGGCCCGACATCACCCCGCCAGTGACGAAAATGAACTTGTTCCCCAACGAGGGGTCGTATCCGGTCTCTGTCGGCATACTGACTGTGGGGTAGCGGCGGGCAAAACCATTTCGGACGAGGGAGCGAACGTTTTAACGGTGGAGCCGTTACCGGCCCCCATGGGACTGCTCTCACGTCTGTCCTTTCTCGTTCGCTCAAAGCTCAACGCACTCATCGGCCGGGCCGAGGACCCCCAAGAGACCCTGGATTATTCGTACCAGCAGATGCGGGACGAGCTTACCGATGTCGAGAAAGGGATCGCGGATATCACCGCCCAAAAGAAACGTCTCGAGGTCCAGCGGGACCGGCTGAAGGAGAACATCGAGAAGCACAACGACCAGGCTCGGGAGGCGATGGCCCAGGATCGTGAGGACCTGGCCAAACGCGCCCTCGAAAAGAAACAGGCAAAGCAGTCACAAGTCGAGGATCTGGCGACCCAGGTTCACGAACTCGAATCGACCCAGTCCTCACTCGAAGAGAAGAAGGCCGATCTCAAGCGCCAGATCGACGAGTTCAAGACGAAAAAGGAGACCGTCAAGGCCCGCTACGAAGCCGCTGAAGCCCAGACTCGCGTGTCTGAGGCCATCACTGGCGTCGGCGACGAGATGGAGGATGTCAACCGGTCGATCGAGCAGGCAACCGAGAAAACCGAGGAGATGGAGGCCCGTGCCTCCGCCCTGGACGAACTCGAAGAACGGGGGGTGCTGGACAGTGCGATCTCGGACCAGGACCAGATCGACCGCGAACTCGAGGCCGGCCGGGAGGAACGCGAACTCGAAGCCGAGATGGAAACACTCCGCGAGGCCGAGGGCAAAACCGAGACGGAACCGGCGACGCCGGAGGAGGAACAAGCCGAGGAAGTCAAAGCCGAACTCGAGGCCCAGGTCGACGAATCGGAAGTCGAGGCGGAACTCGAGGAGTTGCGGGGGGAATCAGAAGAGTCCTGAATCCAGGCGTCGCAGTCGAGTAGGAAGGCGGATTGTCGAGGGATCGCGGGAACCGATTTTCGGGTGGAATCGTTCTTCAAATCTTCGAGAAATTCGGACGGGGACCAGCACCAGTCCAGAACACCACTTAGATACCGCTTTCTGGAACGACGTCCGGGAGCGCCCACTCAGAGCGTCTGCAGTCTGCCACAGGCTGTGTCCATATAATCCCGGGCCCTGGAAATCGTTTGTCGCCACCCATCCCCAGTTTCAAAGCCCGTTTCTCTCGAACCGATCGGATGCCGATGAACGCCAGCGACGACAACGCGGTCTTCCGCCATCACTCTCGCTACGTGTACTCCAACCGCCCAGGGGCCATCCGTACCGCTGACAACGCCGACGAAGCTCCTGAGAGTGGAATCGGTATCTAACACTGTTACCGTCTGCGGTTCGTACTCCCCGCTCACTTCGCGAGGCCCATCAATCCATTCGGCCGTAACACCGTCAGTAAGCCCCGCGCGGACAATGATTTTCCGGGCCGTGTCGTGTTGGAGCAATTCCGTGGTGTCCATCGACCCAAGCGGGTTCGCCGATTGTCCTGCGACCGACACGTCCGGCGTCGAGAGTGTTCCCAGACTGAACGTCGCGCCCGCCAATGGAGCGGGGGCCCCAGCGTCAAAGAGGGTCTCCGAGCTGACGGTTTCGGACCCTTCCATTTGCAAACGGTCCTCGCCCAGTGACGGGTTTTTGGCATCGACGATGGCAAAACGGGTGTCAGCCATTGGGATCTCCTCTCCTGCATTCGCCGGTTGCAGCCCCATATCGGTTCCCAGCAGAGTTTCCTCAGACCCCCCATCCACCTCGTTTGACTGGTCGCCAGCAATAACCAGCACCTTCCCCCCATCAGTTCCGCCCGATGGCCAGCCCGGAATCGACCGTCCGGTTGCC
>NZ_JAZKRK010000061.1:0-7088 GCF_036626455.1 Halodesulfurarchaeum sp.
GACTCGGATTCCGGCTCTTCCGCTTCTGCATCTTCGACTGCCGACTGATCGGATGTGGACGACTCGCTATTGGGTTCGTCCGGCGACTGGTTGATCGGCTCCTCGAAGTCGAAATTGTCCGAGTCACTCCCCGATGTTTCGCTTTGGTCTTCAAGGCCCAGAGGGTCGTCTACATCTGGCGTGTGGTCGCGTCCAGTTTCGGAATCGGTCTTCGAGGAGTTCCCGGTGGGTTCGGACGGGTTATCTGGAGTCGTCCCGTGTGAGCCATCACTTCTCAATGGGGGGCTTTGGGGATTCTCACTGCTGAATACCGTATCTTTCGCTTTCTGGAAGAGCGGGGTTTTTTCTCCGGGCTCCGCTTCGTCGGCCTGTTTACTCTGCAATTTGTCGACCGTGTGAGCACTCCGAATATCCAGTGTAGCGGACTCGAACTGGGTTGCATCCCAATTCTCGAGCATCATCCCGAGCTTGAAGTGTGACTCACCCGCCCCCGCTACTACGTCTTCGATGACGACCGTTTCTTCCTCTTCCGACCATGAATGGGGAATATAATCCGGATGGAACCCAACCTCCGAATCTCTCATTGAGGGCACTTCATCGGCGAATGTGTACCGTACCGGCTCGTCACTGTTCGATTTGATTTTATATTCGACGATCACCCCCGTCCCTTTCGTCTCGATGTCTTTTTCTATCGTTACTAACTCGTGGGTGATACTGCTCACTTCGTCCCCGCTTGATCCGTCAAGTTCAGATGTCATGTTTGTCCCCCAGTTCGTTTTTGATGCCTCTCGTGATGCGTTCCGAGTGTGTTCCCCCGTGGTTTGGTTACGGATCTTTCCATTGTGTGCCTCACCGTATGGCCTCCACCTGGCTTCGTGAGCCTACATTCGTTAAGGTCCCCATATGTACTTTGTATTGAGTAGCTTGACCGGTCTCAAGCCCGGCTTGATGAACCGCACAGTGAGCTTACTCTTGCCCGGATTCATCGAGCTCGGAGTTCTGGGATATTGGGCAGCGGAGGGTACTCAACGAGAGATCGTAAACCAGAATTCCCGCAGAAAGCTCACTCCCAATCGGGGTGGGCTGAATAAAAACGTACTTCCCACCGCGCTGAATAGGTCTCGTTCATGAAGGAGGAACGACTTCTGGTGGATATTTTCCCACCCATCATCTTCCTGGTGGCCGGAATTATCTTCACTGTCGGGTGGTTGCAGACGGGCCAAACGATACTTCTCGCAGCGGGCCTTCTGGCAGCCCTTGGAACAGTGTATACACTCTATCGACTTGAGCAGTTGTACCTGCGCTGATTGGTATACGAACGACAGAGATGTAGGCAAACCCCTACATTGGAAGGGCTTTGTCCGGAACAAAAGTGGACAGTCGAGTCGGAACGGGTGGCCGGTTTTTTCGTATCTGAATACGTGAGTATACCATTGGTGGGTATTTTATCACATGTATTACCACTGGACCCCACCTTTATGTCTCACGGTACTAACAGTGAATATATATGGGCGATGAATGGGGCGAGGTGGCGATCGAGTCGGTATCCGCTTTTATTTCAGATGCGATATTTGGCCTCGATAAGGATGGGGATCTGATTTTTTGGAACGAGGCTGCCAGTGGTTTGTTCGGCTATACTGAAAGCGAGGCCATGGGTAGTTCACTCAAGGATCTTTTCTGCCTGAACGACCGGGACCGAGAAAAGATCAATAACCTGCTTGAAAAAAGCCTGCCCGGCGAGCAAGTTAAGGCCCCCTCCGGTTCTATCACAATCACAGCTACCACCGGTTCAGGGCCATCTGTTCCAATCGAGCTCGCCGTCACTGAGACGGATTCGGAGGCCCTGCTTTGTGTCGCCCATCCGATCGGAGAGGTCGTCAACGAAAACTCGTATCCAGAAGCGGTTGATAACTCCGTTTTCAGGCGCGCCATCGAGGGAGCATCGGACCTGATCGCCGCCGCTGATCAAAACGGTCGACTGCTGTTTGCGAACAAACGATATCGTGAGTTCCACGGCATCGAAAAACCAGTTCCCGGTCAATCCATCTCCAATGTACTTCCACTCGAAACGCATACTGAACTGAAACCGTATTTCGACCGAGTTCTCGACGGTGAAATGGTATATTTTGAAATGGATCGAATAGGGGCAGATGGCAACAAGCACACGTTTGACGTTCGATTATATCCCCTTGAATCAGCGACTGAAAATATCCACGGGGCAGTGACGACGATGCGGGAGACTACTGAATTGAAAGAACGGGGCACATCACTTCGTGAATCCTGGGAAACGTATCGCGATCTCGTGGATGGCGTTCCCCATCCATTACTGGTTCACCATATCGACGGAGAGATAGTCGAGGCTAACGAAGCAGTGTGTCTGTTCTTGGGGTATTCGGAAAACGAGTTGCTAGAGAAAAACGTGAAAGACATTCTCGTTAGCGACCATGCAGACAGGTACATCAAACGGGCCGAATCGGTAACCTCCGACAGACAGTTCTTCGAAGCGCGTCTAAAGACGGCAGAGGGGACGGTGGCGCCTTTCGAAGTTGCTTCCACTACAATCGAATACTTCGGAAACGAGGCGATACTGAGTATCGCCCGTGACCTCTCGGAATACAAAGCCTACAAGCGGGAGCTCGAAGAAACGAACGCCAGACTCGAGGAATTCGCGGCCGTCGTCTCGGAAGATCTGCGAAATCCGCTGACTGTCGCGCAAGGCTGGGCAGATATCGCACAGGAAAAAACTGGAGTAGAATCCCTCGATCGAGTCACCGAATCCCTCGATCGGATGGACGACGTGATCAATTACACGCTGACACTCGCCAGAGAGGGAGAGGGCCTCGGCGATCTCTCTGAAATCAACCTCTCAAAATTAGTCACTCAATGTTGGCACAGTGTCGACACGAACGGGGCTACGCTCGAAAACAACGCTGAACTCACGATTCGAGGCGACCTCGGACGCGTCGGCCATCTCATTGAAACGCTGTTCCAGAACTTTGAAACCATCAGCAACGGTGATTTGGGGATCAAAATCGGTGATCTCGACTACCGAGACGGGTTTTACATCACAACCTCGGGGCCGGAATTCCCGGCCATCACCCAGAGAGGACCCAAACAATCTGCACATATTGGAGGTGCCGATAAATCGGAATGTGATCTCACAGTCATCCGGCGGATCGCCCAGGCTCATGGATGGAGACTCCAACTCGATTCACGCGAAGAGGGTGGCATGACGTTCGAATTTTCGAATGTTGATGTGGTCTCACACGATCAGACGAGCTAGGAAACCTCCTGCTCGACCCCCCGGTCCAAATTAGGCACCGCAGTTCCGACGTGCGCGGACAACGATTCCAGGAGATCGAGGTCTTCCTCCGTATATGCGTCATTAGAGCGAACAAGCGCAAGTAAGACAATTGTCACATCATTGGCGTCGATCGGGACGCCGAGCAACTCGGTCCCAGCCAGATCCTCCGGGATCGAACAATCGACGTCTCCAGGACAGCGAACCGTATCCATTGGTGAGCCAGCCGCAACCTCATTTGCAACCGAAACGACAAAATCATGCCGGGGTTCCGGGAGTGTCGAATCCAAGACCGTCGTCATATCTCCCACGGCCACCACCGCGGATTCGTTGCTTCCGATGAGAAATTCGAGTACCTCAATGCTGAGCGCACTCACGCCGTGCACGTCCCGCGATTCGTTGAGCGCTTTGCCGTAGGCGTTCAGACTCTTTGCTTTCCGGGCAAACCGTTCGACCCGATCACGTTCTGTCTGAAGGGCGTCGAACCGAAGCCGGCTCCTGGCATCGTACACACCAACCACAATTCCGACCAACGATCCAGCTGTAAACGCTTCGAGCACCGATATAGGCAACCCCCCAGCAAATCTGTCCACGGGGAGACCCAGCGTAATGAGGTACCCAATCGCCGCAAATGTCGTTGCACTGCCAACCGTCCAGGTGAGAATCTCGGTCCCGTATTCACCGATCGATTCGTCATCACGAATAATTACACCCCCCATAAAGGACACTGCCGTAGCGATAAGGAGAAACGGCCCGGTCCGTATGATCGCGGTCGTCGGTTCCGCTGGAGCGGACCCAATTTCGAGTGCCACGAGCACCACACCAAGTACGACGAGCGTGATCCCCGTCTCCCGTCTGTTCATACTTGCTCTGGGAGGAGCACGACCAAGAAGGTGACCCCAGTTAGTCCCGTTGGGGCTTGTAGTTCGGGGCCTCGTCGGTGATCATCACGTCGTGTGGATGGCTCTCCTGTTGACCAGCCTGTGAGACTCTGACAAATTCGGCTTCCGATTGCAGTTCGATGACGCTTTCTGCACCAGCATAGCCCATTCCTGATTGAATCCCGCCAACAAGTTGATGTAACTCACCTGAAAGAGTCCCCTTATACGGCGTCGCGGCTTCCACCCCTTCCGGAACAAACTCTTCGTCCTCGGATTCCTCCTTGAGATATCGGTCACCGCCACCGGATTGCATCGCACCGACACTGCCCATGCCACGGTACTGCTTGTACTTCTTGCCCTTGATCGTGATGACCCGTCCAGGGGCCTCTTGAGTTCCCGCGAAATACGAGCCCAGCATCACCGCATCAGCACCTGCTGCGAGTGCCTTTGCTGCATCTCCCGAGTACCGAATCCCGCCATCGGCGATCACTGGGACATCGTGTTCTTTGGCGACGTCTGCGACCTCAGCGACGGCCGTAACCTGTGGCATTCCGGCACCACTCACGACACGCGTCGTGCAGATACTTCCCGGGCCGATTCCCACCTTGAGTCCGTCAGCGAAATCGACGATGTCTCGGGCGGCCTCGGCCGTTCCGATATTTCCGACCACTACGTCAGCGTCGACCATGTCCTTGATTTCGCGTGCGCTGTCAACCACGTTCAGGTTGTGCGCATGTGCGGTATCGATAAAGAGCGCATCGGCCCCAGCGTCGTCGACGGCTTTGGCCCGGTCCTGTTCGAAGGGGCCGACAGCGACCCCAATACGGAGACGACCTTTTTCGTCACGGACAGCGTCTTGATGTTCGCGACGGGCCAGAATCCCTTGCATCGTCACGAGTCCGGCGAGATGGTCTTCCGTGTCCACGATCGGGACCCGTTCGATCTTGTGTTCGTACATCAATTCGAGGGCTTGGCGAGGGGTAACGTCCTCGTGGGCGGTGATAACTTCGTCAGTCATCGCCTCCCGGACAGCGTCGAAATCACCGAGTTCCAGGTACGGACGGATGTCGGTACCTGAAATGATGCCGAGGACAGTATCGTCCTCGTCCACGACTGGGGCGCCACTGACACCCTCTGCGCTCATCATTTCATCGACCTCGCTCACCGTCTGGTCGGGGTCGGCCGTGACGACGTTTTCACGCCGAATGATCGTCTCGTCGGCCCGCTTGACCCGTTCGACCTCTTCGACGGCCCGTTCGGGCTCCATGTTTCGGTGGAGGACACCAAGCCCGCCTTCCCGCGCCATCTGGATTGCCGTCTCGGCTTCTGTTACCGTATCCATTGCTGCGGAGAGGATCGGAATCTCGAGATCGATGTTCGTCGAAACGCGCGTGCTCACGTCCGCTTCGTCGGGTTCGACTCGACTCTCCGCAGGTCGAAGTAACACGTCGTCAAACGTCAACGCCTCTGGAACCTGTAACTTCTCAGTAAACGTCCCTCGCGGGGGAGAATCCTTCGCCATGTAGTACACAGCGACTCAGTCGGCAAAAGCGTTCCGAGAGCAAAGACGGGTCCTCGTGGGTTGTAACCCTATCTCACACTATATTTATGTGTCCTTGAACCTGAATATTCGGTATGGACTCCGAATCGCCCACTGCCGAGTGCATCGCCGGCGAACAGCCCATCGCCACCGGCGACGTCACATTTGTCGGCAACAAAAACGGGAATTCGGGGAACTCAGTCTGGCCCGTGCGGTCGATGGAGGTTCACCGCAGACACCGCCAGCACCCACATGGTTACGGGCGCCCCTCATAGTCGATGAGTAGTTCCCGACATCCGATCGCGCTTCGCCTCGAGCAAAAGGTTGGCGGCGCGACGAAGCTTTTGGCGACGGTCATGCTCCTCCCGCTCATCGACGGGATCTTTCCCGCGCTGGTTCTGGCCGACGCACTGTCAAGTACCGTCGGCATTCTCCAGGTTGGGCTCCTCGTTTTCGGTGGAAGTGCCACCGTCGCGGTGGTGCTCGTCGAGATGGACGCCGATCCAGTCCAGCAATCAAAGGAGGTGCTCATGGTTGGCATCCCGTTGATCCTTATCGCTGGTCTGGAGGCAGCGATGGCACCCACCATCGCCAGTGTGCTCGATATCGTCGTCTTCGAGCGCTTTGCCGCCCTCGTGATCGTTGCAATTGCGGCGAAAACCGCCAGTGCAACGATCGGTGAATATCTCCCGCGCGAGAGTGTCATCATCGGTCTCGGAGCTATCGCGAGTTTGAACCCCTCGACATTCGCCTTTGTACTGACTGCAGATCTGGAATTGGTGGCTCGCGGCATGGCGGCAGGCGGCGTTGGTGTGGCGTTTGCACTCATGCTGGTCCTCTTGCGGCCCCGAATCGAGGACCTGGTCGACATCGACCGGTTCCGATTTGGCAGCGCAGTCGCACTGGGGACCCTTGCCCTCTCGATCATCGAGGTCGTTCCCAGTGAAGCGCCACTGCCTGTTTTTGCCATGGCTGCGCTCCTCGCAATCGATCCGACCGAAACCACGGAGCCGTCGACGATTGCTCCCGGCATGCCAACCACGGATGGCGGTCCAGAAGACCTCCCCACTGAGGACGAGTCGGACAAGAACCAGTATGGATATCCAGGCGAAAGTGACGACGATCGGGCCCCCTGGATCTGACGGTTGGCGAATCGTAACGCCCTTTAGCCGTACCCGACAATCGTGGGGCACGGGGCTGTGGCCAAGCCAGGAATGGCGACTGACTCCAGAGGTTGCCGAGGACGACACTCCAGACTGGTATACCGAGCGTTCGACTGGCTCTCGAACGCGATGACGACCCTCTGGAGTGCTGAGGCGTACCGGGGATATCAGTCGATCGGGGGTTCAAATCCCTCCGGCCCCAT
>NZ_JAZKRK010000062.1:0-6722 GCF_036626455.1 Halodesulfurarchaeum sp.
TTTCTGACAACCTCTGATTAGGTCTCACGGAACGTGATGAATACACAGCGCATATCTTGCAGAGCTGGTACCCTTGTGGGACAAAAGTCATGGTTCTTGTTTCGCCGTCCCAATGCGTACTAATTCAAGCTTTCGTAGACTTGTTCTGTTCCTGCCGGAATCTGTTTCTCGCAACTCACTTTCAACGTCCGATAATCTGCCACCCGCGCTTTCATGTAGGTCCACGCGAGTAGCCAAACCTAACGTGACGGGGGGCCATGAGACGGACTCGACGAACTCCTCTCCATCCGACGAGACCGTCGCCGACGTATTCAGAAGCGACCGCGGTTGGTTCCTCTTCGCCCTCGGATTTGGTTGGTTTCTCACGCTCGGTTCACGATTTCTTGTTCCCGCGCTATTGCCGATCATCAAAACGGAGTTCACACTCCAGAATGCTGGGGCCGGAATCATTGTGACAGTGATGTGGCTCACCTATGGCGGCATGCAGTATCCAGCAGGGGTTCTCACCGACCGGATCGGCGAGCGCGCCCTACTGGGCGCAAGCACTCTCCTTGCATCGTTGAGCATGGTTGGCTTCGCGCTTGCTCCCTCATTCGGGTGGTTTCTGGTCGCCGCCGCGATCTTTGGCATCTCAACTGGGCTGTTTGGACCAGCACGAGGGACCGCGCTGTCGAAACGCTTCGAGCAGTTCGAGGGTCTGGCATTCGGTCTCGTCCTCGGCGCGGGGAGTATCGGAGCAGCAACTCTTCCCCTGATGGCCACTCTCATTACTGAGCAGTTCGGTTGGCGATTGGCGATTGGGGTGGTTGGGCCCGCATTCTTTGTCTCTGGTATCGCTCTGCTCGTCGTCGTTCCGAAGACGCTTCCTGGAACTGTTCCAGCAGGATCGGTGGTCGAAGGCGTTCGCCAATCGATTGTTGCCATCCGTACTCGACGAATCGTGCTAGCTCTCGGTGGGATCGTCATCATGCTTTTTATCTACCAAGGGTTCACCGCTTTCTATCCGACCTACCTCCAAGCGGAAGGTGGCCTCAGCCAGACGGCTTCAAATTCGCTGTATGCCCTCCTCTTCCTTGTCGGTGGATTTTTTCAACTTAGCGCTGGCCGGCTTGCTGACCACTTTGGCTACCGGTGGGTGCTTGTCGGGGTCAGTTTCGTGAGTATCTTCCCGCTGCTATGGCTGCCCAGTATCGCCTCCTTTGGCTGGTTCGCCGTGGTGACAGTCCTCATCGCGATTCGAATGGCCCTACAACCAATGATGAACGCATATATCCTCGCTGCTCTACCGGAGGAGATGCGAGGAGCGATTTGGGGCTTCCTCCGGACTGGGTTTTTCATATTAGGGGCGTTTGGATCGGTGGCAGTCGGCGGATTCGCCGATCTGGGCTACTTCGACGGGGCCATTTACGCACTTGCAGTTTTTACCGCCCTCGGTGGCTTCCTTTTCTACTTGCTTCCCAGGAAAACCCCTGAATCACCAGGGTGAATGGGCAGTCCCGTATCTTTGGAGCAGTAGTGCGCCAGCGTTCGCTACAAAAAGAACCACTGTGTCACTAAACAATCCGATCCTTTTTGCTAGACTTGGGAATCGGCCCCTTTTCAGGAAGCGGAGGAAATCACCGTGCCACAAGAATCGGGGTATCGCATTCAAGAAAGACCTTCTGGCTTACACTGCCGAAGACGACCTTGCCAATGGGTGTTCGATCTCGCACCCCCATCAGAATCACATCCGCATCCAAATCCCTGGCTGTTGAGAGAATTGTCTCAGCGGGCTCGCCGACTTTTTCGTGAACGATCGGTTCGATCTCCATGGATTTCAGTTCCTTGATGACTTGCCGGACGCTCTCAGGGATCTCCCGGAGTTCATCTAACGATTCGTTAATTTGCTCAATTGGCGCCGGTCCAGCTTCGTCAGCCGGCATGTCAATTTCCTCATAAACGTGAAGAACATGGACTTCGACCTCATCGCCAATCGGTGGAAGGGAGTCAATCGTTTCGGTCTGTTTTCTGGCCCGTTGTTCGTTGGTATCTACCGGAATTAATACTCGATACATAACAAAAATACCACTCGCCAGGGCAATAAACGTTGTATGCAGGTAGTTTTCACGAGCAGAACCTGGCTGCGGTACGAATCAACGAAGCAGAAACGTGGAATCCCCACCGCCTAAAAGCGAACAAAGCGAG
The DNA here is from genome assembly GCF_036626455.1 of Halodesulfurarchaeum sp. NCBI lineage: Archaea > Methanobacteriati > Methanobacteriota > Halobacteria > Halobacteriales > Halobacteriaceae > Halodesulfurarchaeum > Halodesulfurarchaeum sp. The sequence continues at coordinate 2,185 of NZ_JAZKRK010000062.1, forward strand.
CGAGGAAGGGAAGATAGTTGGCCTAAACCGGAAGTGCGACATTGGTGTTCTTTTGCATATGGTGTGCCGCGAGCAGAATGGCGACGATTGCTATCGCGCCGAATTGGACTGACCGGTCCGGAAAGACCATTGCGATCACGCCGACAACGAAAAAGCCAGACCGGGTGAGGTAGGTCCGGATTCGTCCGTATGGGAAGCGGTAGTTAATACCGTGAATCATCGATATCGCGCCAACCATCGCCGCTCCACCGGCAATGAGCGTCGGACTCGCGAGATTCCCGTCAAGAATCTCGGGGTGGTACACAAAGGTGAACGGCAAGATGAAAAGCGGGAGCGAAATCTTGATGGATTCATACGCGGTTCCCCAGAAGTCCCCGCCCGCGATCCCGGCAGCGACAGCGACAGTCGTCGCAATCGGTGGTGTCAATCCAGCCAAAATCGCCGCGTAAAACACGAAGAAATGGGCGGCGAGGTTTGGGACGAAAAACTGGTTGATTAATGACGGCGCAATTAATAACGCCACGACAGTATACGCCGCAGTCGTGGGCATCCCGAGACCCATGAGAATGCTAATTGCCATTGCGAGAATGACCGCGATTAACATCACGCCCCCTGAGAGGTCCATAAGAGCGAGCGAGATGGCAGTCGGTACTGCGGTGGCCATGAGAATGTCGACAACACCGTTAATGGCCGCCAAAATGATGGCTACCGGGGCGAGAACAATGATCCCCTCCCTGAATCCGTCTACGGTTTGGACCGCGACGATTCTGAGAGTCTTTGGGACCCCTCGGTCGTCGATGGTGAGTGCTCGAAGGACTGGAATAAGTACCCCCATAAAAATCATGCTCACTGCGGTGTAAAGCGCCGAGGTCATGACCGTGTACTGGACGATACCGAGGTAGTAAATCAAGACAAAAAGCGGGATCCCGTACTTGACACTCTCGAAAGCCATCGCCCAGTTCCCCAAAGTTGCATCGAGATGATCTGTCGGATCGGTCGGCCCGATCTGGGGGGCCGCCACATAATGAACGGCCAGAAAGATTGAAACAACGAGGATCCCTGCTGGGATTAACCCCGCAATGATGACGTCAATATAGGTGATTCCCATGATGAGGGATGCCATGATGAAGGCACCGGCCCCCATCACTGGCGGAAGCACCTGTCCTGACGTGGAAGCGACCGATTCGATGGCTCCCGCGCTCTCCGCACTGACTCCGCTGTCTTTCATCAGGGGAATCGTGAACGACCCCGTCATCCCAGCATTCGCGGTCTGACTTCCGTTGATTGAGCCAATTATCGCGCTTGCAATAACGGCCGTCTGGGCGATTCCGGAATCGATGTACTTCGCAGATCTGACGGCGATCCGGAAAATGAGATCGAAGGCGCCATAGGTTTTCAATAGCCCAGCAAAGAGGAGGAATAACGCGATCCATGCCGCGACAAGCTGATTCAGAAAGCCGAAGAATCCATCGATACTGATGACTAAAATCCGAAGGGTTCGTGTGGCTGACAGCCCACCATGTGACAACACGCCCGGCATCCATGGACCGACGAGCCCGTAGCCAATCCCGATCAAAACAACGGCGAGAAAGGTGACCCCAAATGAGCGCCACGTCAGGTAAATGATGGCGAGCGTAAACGCGACTGCGATCCAGTACTCATGTGGTTGTGCATGTCCCAAACTGGTCACATACAGCCGGTGAAAATCGAGAAACAGGTACCCGGCAGTGACGGCTGAAACGACGGCTGAACCGACCAAGGCGCCAACATCGAAATAGTCGCGATCCGCTATGGCATCTGGTAATTCGGAAAATATGTACAATAGAAGGGTCCCACCAAGAAAGAGAACCCCGTATTTGGCCCGCGGCCAGAACTGCGTCGCTGCGTAGTAGATTATCATCGCCCAAAATGGAACCGAACCGTAAGTAACGAGCAGTTCGAGAAACTTTCGGTATCCTGACTCTTCGTGACCGACCGGCCACAGTGAGTCAATTGCGGCCCGTTCTGGTGTTTGATCTGTCTCGTCACTCATCGCCGCCGGATTCGTTTGCATGTCCGTATCGTCCATGTATATTCGGTGGTATCGGATGGAGTTCGGTGGGGGAGACCGTCAGGGACGAGCTCGATTTAGTTATCCGCTCGTCCACTCATCGTTCCAAATATCGTTGTCCTGGAAAAACTCTACAATTCCTGGATGGATTTCCAGGTCCGGGATCACCGTCGTGGTCATGATTTCGGGGTCGTCGTAGTTGAGGGTGGTCGGATCGGAGTCCCGTATCGTATCGTGGTGTTCATGGGCGATACGGGCGATTTCTTTGGTCGCTGCTGGATCGATATCTGGGCTGAAGGCCCATTGGGCTGCAAGGGACCAAGAAACGACCTGATTGGTGACTTTATCCACGTCTTGTTCGTAGCCGTAGGCCTCGAATTCCTCGAGAATTGCGCCTGGGACCTCCTCAATGGCTTGTCTGTAGTTCTCATCCACCTCGAGAAGATAGAGGCCCCCTCCGCTTCTGACATCGACTTCTTGAACCCATCCTGAAAGAGCCACAGAATTCGCTCCGTAGACACAGAGTGCGTCGACGCGGTCTTCCTCGACTGCACCTGGAATGTCACCCGTGTCCACATTCAGAATGTCGTTTTGTTCCCACAGACCCGCCTCTTTGATCACTTCCTCAGTTAGGAGCCGAGTTCCGAACCCTGGCTGAATCGGGTAAATCGTATACCCCCCATCTGCGAGGTCAGCGGTCGACTCGAGACCCGATCCTTCGAGTGCCACCCAGTGAATCTGAAGTGACGTAAACATAAACCCCTGCTGGGGAAGTTTGTCGACAGGATTGTCCGCGAAGGGACCATCTTCGGCCATTGCCTTCGAGAGGGAATTATTGTCCACGCCCATCGCGGGGATGTTATCGTCATCGTATTCGTAGAGGTTTGCCGTCCATCCGTCCGTAACCTGGGGCGAGATTTTAACCGTATCACTATGCTCATTCGCAGCACGTGCAAGGGCCTGTGCCGCTGCCTGAGTCGAACTATTTTGGGACGTTGCGCCGATAGTTACCGTGTAGCTTTCGTCCCCACCGTCCTCACCGTCTTCGTCTCCGTTTCCACCAAGACAACCAGCAGTGCTAATAACTCCGACCGTTGCTGCGCCCTTCAGGACGTCACGGCGATTCACGTTATCAATTGGCATACGAAGCAACGGTATTAGCCATTGTAATTAAAGTTTTGGGTGACCTATAAAAAGGTGTAGATTTTCTCAGTCTAAAATTTAATTAATTCTGTGTCGGCAAGCCCCTTGGAGATGTGAGATGGAAGTTAACCTAGCCGAGTGGAAATATTGTGCCGATCGAGCGAAAGCTTACTAACCACCCACATATTGAAGCGACCGAATGATGACGAATTTGAAGATGCGACCTACTTGGACCGGGTCGAGCTCCTTTGTCAACGGCTTGTCCGAAAACGGATTGTGAATGAATCCGCTTTTCTCCTCTCGAATGAAGATAGCGGATTGGAAGGTGAATACTGGCAACCCAACATGGAACTTCGAATAGAGCGGTTTGTAAGGTCTCTCACATCAACAACCTCCCGGGTATCGTTTATCGAACCCGGAACGATCCTGACTGGCCGATGGATTTCGTCAGAGGCGAATGCGAATTACTGGCGGGTTATTCCGCTGAGGCTTTCGAGGAAGGGGAGGTAAGTTGGGGAGAGGATGTCATTCACCCAGCGGACCAACAAGCGGTCTGGGAGTCGGTCCAGAAGTCACTCGAAGAGGAGCGTCCGTTTGAATTCACCTACCGAATTCGAACGAAGGAGGGGGCCACAAAATGGGTTTGGGAGCGGGGCCAATTCGTTACTTCTCAGGCAAACGACGCGCAAATGCTCGAAGGATTCATTACAGATATTACGAAGCGCAAGGAACACGAAGACGAACTCCGACGGCATAACGAGCGACTCGACGAATTTGCCAGTGTCGTCTCACATGATCTCCGCAACCCGTTGAACGTGGCTAAAGGCCGGCTTGAGCTCGCTATGGAGGAATGTGAGTCCGACCATACCGAAACGGCCGCGGAGAATCTCGACCGGATGGAAACCCTCATTGAGGATGTCCTCAGGCTGGCTCGTGCCGGGGAAGCCGTCGGCGAAAGGGAACCGGTCGAACTCGTCGAACTGGGTCAGAGGTGCTGGCACAACGTGGAGACGAAATCGGGAGAGTTGCTCATCGACCCTGACACCGTCGTCAGAGCGGATAAAACCCGACTCCAGCAGTTGGTTGAGAACCTGTTCAGCAATGCGGTGGAGCACGGTGGCGACGAAGTGACGGTGACGGTCGGTACACTCGATAACGGATTCTACCTGGAAGACGATGGACCAGGGATTCCTGAGGCAGAGCGCGATAAGGTGTTCGAGGCAGGGTATTCTTCACGGGAAGAGGGGACCGGGTTCGGTCTGAGTATTGTCAAAGAGATCGTGGAAGCCCACAAATGAAAGATTCTGGTGACCGACGGAGCTGACGGGGGCGCTCGATTCGAGAT
>NZ_JAZKRK010000063.1:0-6551 GCF_036626455.1 Halodesulfurarchaeum sp.
GAATTGGTGGGGATATTCAACAGGCGCCCCAAGCGAGTCTTACGATGCAGGATGCTGGGGATAAGAATGTCACAGTCACACACCAAGGCGGGGACACCCTCGACCTCACGGAGTATAATTACACTGTGAATGGAGCGACTTCGAGAAGTGTTAGTAACCGATCCGGTGAAAACAGTCTCTCACCAGGCGGATCTATTGAAATGGACGTGGCAAACACCGGTCAGACCACCATCCGGATCATCCACAATCCGTCTGGACAGCTTATCGCCGATTCGACGGTTCGAATCACAAACTGACCGGCTCCGGTTCTCGTTTGTGAGTCGGGTTTCGTTATTTTGTCGCTGTTTTCTCCCGATTAATCGGCCATATCGGAGTTGGCTCTTGGGGGCCGATCAATAGTTTCTCGGAGCGTTTCGATGGTTTCCTCTCGGTCTGTTTCGATTTCACTCATCTCCTGAGGGTGGTCATAGTACTATGCAAGCGTCTGATACACATCTGCGACATCGAGATCATATGCATCAACTGCGGTGGGAAGGCCGTCAGAACGAGGCCCGTTGAGGCTTACGGAAGTACAAGGAGAAAGCCTCGCGCTTTAGCGCGGGGAGGATGTCAACGGATATAGCGGACGTTTTTCCTGTACTCACTCAGCAGCGCTAATCGTCGGCAATATAGGCACCGTCCCGACGTTTGATACGCGCACTAATCATCCGTTTTTCGTCGTTTTTGAAACCACTGAAAGTCGAAACCCCGATTCGAATTTTTCGGTAGGGACTGTTCTTGAGGGGTTCACCGTAGTCAGCCGGGTCACGCCACGGGAACGAGACGATAGCATCGAGTTTTTCCGAGTATCCTGTCTTGGTTCGTGGGATTCAGCTCAGAGAGGTCGCCTTCCGCCTTCGATGAGAGTTCCCATGTCCATGCACCATCACTCATTGCTTGTTCCAAACCGTTGACGGGCCTCCTCAGCATCTACCGTCTGCTCCTCTTGGATGTCCTCTTCGGCTTCAAGGAGGGCGAGGAGTTCGTCACGGTCGAACGCCGGGAACTTGATGGCATCTCGGAGCGTGTACCTGATGAACTCACTCCGGCTATTGAATCCCCGTCCCTTCCAGGTGCCGTCGATTTTTTCGAGGAATGATTCGGTGACTTTGAAATTTACCGTGGCGATTTCGTCCGTGTCATCAGTGCTCGTACCCGCTTCGGACCTATACAAGTGTTACGTCTGTCTTACCGATAATCGTTTCGCCGGAAATCGCCATCGCTGGGTTGGAACTCTACCCTGTCCGGCAGTGATGTCGATACGATACCGAGTTTCAGGTGCGGATGTCTGCGTTCGGTTCAGGTGAGTTGGGTCAATCTGCTCATAAATTTTCGTCAAGAGAATCCTGTGGTGTGGGTTCGTGGATTCGTGGTGCAGCATCGATTGGTTGCCACTGCTGTATTCGGAAAGACAAAAGCGGCAAACCTCCCAGGGTGGGAGGTCAGATCCTACCCGCTCTGGGGGAAGAAAGGACGGACCTCTCCTCTCCATTTCAAGCAAAGGGTGTTCGAGCGTCTAAACCCTTCGATGACCACCGGGAATCATGAATTGGCGCGGACGGACAGTTTGGTTGGGTTTTGGTGGTTTGAGGGCCCACGTTGATTCTCGATTATCGGCGGACATTATTGTGTTAAGGTGAGTAATTGCGTGGGGTCGAAGATCCCTCGGACCGCGCGAACAGCGGCAAATCCGCCGTGAGTGGAGAGTGGTTCGCAAGCCGCTTTGCGGCTTTCGTCATGCCGAGAGGCGCAACGCGCCGCTCGTTGCAATGAAAACGGTGCAATGGGACCAACGAGAAACGACTTCGTCGTCTCTCTCGCTCCCACGTTTCGGGGAGCGGAGGGAGCCGAACCGTGTGACCGCCCGGATTGAGAACCAGCAGTAGAGTCGCTTCGCTCGTCTACTTGTGTTCAAATCCGGGGATGGTCCCACTACAACCGCGAATCCAACGCATCGGACACGCTCCGCGGTCCTCGCGTGTGGATGTCAGAAAAGTGGGACCGCCCGGATTTGAACCGGGGTCACGAGCACCCAAAGCTCGAAGGATACCAAGCTACCCTACGGTCCCTGAACCGATTTACTCCGGGCGCCCCAAAGAGGGTTTCGTTCCGAGCGACCAATCCGGCCCAAGTCACCCAAATCCGACCAAACCCGACTCAACGGACAGAAGACCCTTTTCCCCTGCCCACCACCATAACACCATGGCAACACCCATCGAAATCGGATTACTGCTCCTGGTCGCAGTGGCCGTGATCGTGGCCTACGTCGTGCTCAGAGCGCTCAAACCGTTCATCATCAACGCCGTCCTCGGGCTCCTGGTCCTGGCGGTCGCCGGCTTCCTCGGCTTCGAAGTCGCCGTCTCACCGATTGTGGTCCTTGTCGTCGCAGTCGGTGGGATTCCCGGCGCTCTCCTCGTACTGCTGCTCGCACACTTCGGCGTGCTATTCGCTCCCGCTGCCGCCGGACTCGCCTTCCTCTAAGCTTCCTCGTCGAGGAGCTCCAGATCAGCCACGATGTCGTATGGATCGGTCCCCTTTCTGACGTGATCCAAAATCAGAAATGCCGCGTCCGGCTGGAGGAAGTGGGTGGTGACCGCTCGACCCAGCGGCGTGGGTTCTAATCCGCTGATAAACCCATACTCGATCAGCTTCGAGAGCGCTTCCTTCGTGGGGATATCCCCGAGCATCCGGTCGTTGAGCCGCTTTGCCGCAGTCCCACCGACTGTGACGTTGGCCAGGGTTTCAGCGATCGCCGCGTCCGCGTCGTAATGAGCGATGACGTCCTCCATGTCTCCCTTGAGGAGTGTGAACGCGACCTCATCCTCCGTGCGCTCCATCGACCCGTGGTAGACGCCGTCCGGTTCGACCAATATGAAGACTCGGCCGCGGTCGTGGTAATCCGGGCGGCCCGCCCGCCCGAGCATCTGCTCGAACTCTTGGACCGAGAGCCACTCGATCCCCATCGCGAGCGAGTCGAAGATCACCTGCGAGGCGGGGAAGTCGACCCCGGCGGCCAGAGCTGCGGTGGTCACGACCGCCGCGAGATCCTGTTCGGCGAACTGCCGCTCGACCTGCTTGCGCTTGCCGTAATCGAGCCCGGCGTGGTAGGGCGCGGAGGAATAATCCAACTTGCGGCTGATCTCGTGACAGCGCCGGCGTGAGTTGGTAAAGACGATCGTCTGACCGCGATACCCCTTCGAGGAGGTGGCGTCGAACTCCCGGCGTACCAGTTTGTTCTCGATCCGTGGCTTCTCCTGGCCGTCCGCGAAGGTGACGTGCCGCTCGATCGGAACTGGGCGCTCCTCGAACTCGATCGGCGTGGCGTCCAGCACTCCTGCGAGGGTGCCTGTATTCCCGACCGTGGCCGAGAGATAGATCCACTGGGTGCCACCCGGCCCCCCCTGGCGCTGCTCGGTATAGTACTTCAACCGCGAGATGAGCCCATCCAACCGGTGGCCACGCTCCGGATCTTGCAGCGTATGAACCTCGTCGATGACCACCGTCCCGATATTGCCCAGGTTGCGGCCGGTCCGGAGGGCGTGATCGATCCCTTCGTAGGTGCCGACGATGATGTCCGCGTCGGGTTCGAACGCCACGCCATCCTCGCGAATGCGGCTTGCCCCGACCCGGATGGTTACGTCCGCGAGGTGGCCGTATTCGGCCTGGAAGTCCTCCTCCTTCTGATTGGCGAGCGCAACGAGTGGAACCAAAAAGAGGAGTTTCCCCTCACCTCTGAGCAACCGATTCAGTCCCGCCAGTTCCCCGACCAGCGTTTTGCCGGTCGCGGTCGCGGAGACCACGAGTTGGTCCTCGTCATCGAGCAGTCCGTGCTCGACGGCCAAACTCTGCACCGGGAGCAACGTGTCAAACCGGTCTTCCAGCAGTGCTTGGAGGTCGGGATGAAGTGACAGATCGCTCACAGGGACGTCCGGGATGTCCTCGGTCGTCGCCGAGATTTCGTCGAACTTCGTCAGTTCCGGATCCAACTCCCCCTGGAGTAGGTCGACGATCCGGTCGAGATCACCGACCTCGAAGAGCAACTCCTCGAGTCGCTCTTCGGCGGCCCCCGAGAACCCCCCGGAAAAGGAGAGTTCGCGTTCGAGTTCCCTGGTCGCACAGTCCCGGCAGATGTACTCCGTGCCGGTCTTGATCGCCGTCTCCTCCGTGATCGGGCCGTATCGCCACTGATTGGCACAGAGCCGACAGGTCCGGACCGGTGTCGCTTCGAGTTGATAGCCCGAGAGCATCTCCTGTAACTCGGCCCGGGCCCGTTCAGCGGTCTGTTGGGAAATCCGGATGCGTTCGGCCCGGCGGGCGATCTCGACGAACTCCTCGGGGGCCCGTGGCTCCTCGTCGCTGTCCGTTTTGATGCGGAAGCGACCGGGCCTGGGCCCTGCTGAGGTTTCCTTGAGGTCAAGGACGGCCCGAAACAGTCGCTCGCCCTCGCGCTGGGCGACGACCAGATACTCCCCCTGTCCTTCGTGGAGGAACAGCGTTTCGACGCGTGCAGCCTGCCGGGACACGGGCCGGGGTACGGCGTCGGGGTATTTTAGCGCCCCGTCTCGATCACTCGACCAGTTCGATCTCGTCCTCGCTGTTTGGCACGACACAGATGAACGCCGCCTCTGTGTCGCCGGTGTTTCGATACCAGTGGACTGTCTCGGCCGGAATCAACAGCGAGTCACCCGGTTCCACCTCGTATTCGGTGTCGGTCCCGTCCGCTCGAATGCCTATGATATACTCCCCTTCGAGGACGTACTGCTCGTGTTCGACCGCGTTGGTATGTTTCGGGACTGTTTTTCCCGCTTCGAGTGTGAATCGGCGCATCCAGAAGTTCGGGGCGTCCTGAGCTGCTCCGATGAGCACGCCTTTGTGCAGCCCCTCGGCGGCCGATTGGGACTCGTAATTGATCTCGTCGCTCCCGCGGATGATCGGGCTTGGCATGGAGGCGAGTTCGGTTGCCTGCCCTATACCTTAAACGGCTTTGCCGACAACATAGTGGTATGCGAAGCTTCCGTCTCGGGAGTGCGTTTGGCATCCCGGTCAAGCTCGATATCACGTTTCTCCTCGTGCTGCCGCTGTTCGGCTGGCTGATTAGCACCCAGGTCGAAGAGATGGTGTCGGTGCTCAACTCGCTCCTGAGCCTCCAACTCGACGTTGCGATCCTGACGGCGGGCCCGATGCCCCTCGTGGTTGGGATGATTGCCGCAATTGGTCTCTTTACCGGCGTCCTCCTTCACGAGTTCGGGCACGCACTGGTGGCGATACATTACGGGTTCCCCATCGAATCGATCACGCTCTGGTTCCTCGGCGGGATCGCCCAACTTTCCGATCAACCCGAGGATTGGCAGGCCGAACTGCGCATCGCGATTGCCGGCCCACTCGTGAGCATTGGCCTCGGGATCGGACTGTATCTGGTACTGTTCGTCATACCCGCGACGATGAACGTCCTTGGCTTCCTCGTCGCTTACCTCGCAGTGATCAACCTCGCCCTGGCCGCGTTCAACATGCTGCCCGGCTTCCCGATGGACGGGGGCCGCGTGCTGCGGGCGCTTTTGGCCCGGAAGCGGACCTTCGCCAGAGCGACCCATCTCGCCGCAGAAGTCGGGAAGGGGGTGGCCATCATCCTGGGTATCCTGGGGTTGTTCAGCTTCAACATCATCCTCATCGCGATCGCTTTCTTCATCTATATCGGGGCCGCTGGCGAGTCCCAGCAGACCACGCTCAAAGCTGCCTTCGAGGGGGTAAGCGTCGCCGACGTGATGACCAAAGCCGAGTCGGTGATGACCACCGAACCGGACCGAAGCGTCGCGGACCTGATCGAGTCGATGTTCCGCCACCGGTACACGGGATTTCCGGTCGAGCGCCACGATGAGATCATCGGTATTGTCACCTTGTCCGATGCCAGAGAGGTGGATCCGGTCGAGCGGGACGCGTACACCGTCCGTGACATCATGAGCCCCGACCCCAAGACGATCGAGGCGTCGGCGAACGCGGCCTCGGCGCTCGAGCGGATGCAAAAGGAGTCTATCGGGCGGTTGTTGGTAGTCGACGACCGCGGCGAGATGGCCGGGTTGCTCTCTCGGACGGATCTCATGCGGGCCTTCGAGATCATCAAAACGAGCGGCCTACAACCCGAGGACCGGGGGTTCGAACCGAATCAGCGGTTCGTCGACGGCTCGCCGGACTCGCCCCGGTGGTAATCGGGACTGTGTTTTCGGTGGGTTTGCAACTGGGTTGTCGGTTGGATTGATCTCGAGGTCGTTTGTCTTGAGAAGGGTTCGCGGAGTTGGGTGAGGTGAGACGGTCCAGGTGCGAGAAGTTGAGCCAGAGGAAGACTTCGCTCGCAGGCTCGCTCGTCTTCCAGGGTTCAATTCTCGCACGTTGGCTTGCACTCTGCCCACCGACCGGTTCACGGCGGTCCTGGCGGACCAGCCGTTCACCGGTTCGAGTGTTCTGAGACGGTCCAGGTGCGAGAAGTTGAGCCAGAGGAAGACTTCGCTCGCAGGCTC
>NZ_JAZKRK010000064.1:0-5958 GCF_036626455.1 Halodesulfurarchaeum sp.
GATGTGGGGCGGGTGGTCGAGGGCGAGCAGGTTACGGTCGACGGAGACACCGTGGCGGTGCCCGAAACCGACCCCTTTTGGCCGACCTACGAGCGGGCCCGGTCGGAGTCACTGAATCGAAGCCAGAGGGATTAAACGCCCCCGCTCCCTGCCCTGCTGTATGCGATTGCGGCCCCGACAGGACTGGCGGGGAACATCATGACCAGCATCGTCGAGGAGTATCTGGAGCTTTCAGCCGAGGCTGACGCGGACCTTCTTGCGATGCAGGTGGGCGACTTCTACGAGTTTTTCGACGAGAACGCCGAGCGGGTGGCCCAGGAACTGGACCTGACTGTCTCTCAGAAGTCCAGTCACGGCTCGAACTACCCGATGGCGGGGGTCCCGGTTTCGGAGCTAACACCATATCTGAAAACCCTGGTCGAGCGCGGGTACCGGGTCGCCGTGGCTGACCAGCACGAAACTGACGCCGGTCACGCCCGGTCGATCACACGGATCGTGACGCCGGGAACTCTTCTGGAGACTGTCGACGCAGCGGCCCAGTACCTCTCGACCGTCGTCGAAGGTGCCGATGCGTTTGGGCTCGCCTTTGTCGACGTGACGACTGGTCGGTTCCACGTGACCCAGGTTACCACCCTCGAGGACGCCTTGACAGAGGTGTATCGCTTCGATCCGGCCGAACTCCTCCCCGGCCCGACGCTGCGGGACACGGAGCGTTTCGATGCGTTCCGTGATCGAACCGACGCGACCGTAACCGACCACGAGACGGCGGCCTTCGGGCCAGGCCGGGCGACTCACACTTTGCGAGACCAGTTCGGTGAGGGAGCGCTCAGAAGCCTGGGCATCGAACCGGAGAGCCCGGCCGTCCAGGCGGCTGGGGCAGCCCTTTCCTACGTCGAATCGACCGGTTTGGGTGTCACCCGATCGTTCACGAGACTTCAGCCCTACCGGGCCGACGACCACGTCGAACTCGATGCGACGACACAGCGGAACCTGGAATTGACCGAGACGATGCAGGGCGATAACGCCGGTTCACTGTTCGACATGATCGACCATACCGTGACCGCTGGCGGAGGTCGACTCCTCAGAGAGTGGCTGCAACGCCCCAGACAGGCCCATTCAGAACTCGAACGCCGACACGACGCCGTCGACGTGCTCACCCAGCACGCGCTCATCCGCGATTCGATCCAGGGAACCCTTGATGGGGCGCTGGATCTGGAGCGACTGGCGGGACGGGTCGCCCACGGCACAGCAGACGCCCGGGACCTCAATGCAGTTGGAGAGACGCTTTCGGTGCTTCCGTCACTGGCCGAGACAGTTGCCGGTGACCCGGAAGTGGGCGCCTCCCCGGTCGCACGAACGATTGAAGGCCCTGACCTCGAGGCAGTCCGGGATTTGATCGACGAACTGGCGTCGGCAATCGCCGATGACCCGCCAAAGACACTCCGCGACGGTGGATTGTTCAAACGCGGGTACGACGACCGGCTGGACGAACTTATCGAGGAGTACGAGGAGGCCACGGCGTGGATCGACTCGCTGGCTGACCGGGAGAAGCGACGGCTCGGAATCACTCATCTCCAAACTGGGCGCAACCAGACTGACGGGTACTATATTCAGGTCGGTCGGTCGGAGACAGACGATGTCCCGGAGGAATACCGCGAGATCAAGGCGCTGAAAAACTCGAAGCGATATACGACTGAGGCCGTCGAAGAGCGAGAACGGGCCATTTTGCGTCTCGAGGAGCAGCGCTCGGAACTCGAATACGAACTGTTCGAGGAACTCCGAGAACGGGTCGGCGAGCGGACTGACCTCCTCCGTGCGGTTGGCGGGGCGCTTTCGGAGGTCGATGTCTTTGCCGGTCTGGCGACTCACGCGGTGGGGAACGACTGGACGCGACCCGAACTCGCGGACGGCGGAATCGACATCGAGGCCGGTCGCCACCCCGTCGTCGAACAGACCACCGAATTCGTTCCAAACGATGCGGCGTTGTTCGAGGACCGCCGCTTGCAACTTGTGACCGGACCGAACATGTCCGGAAAGTCGACCTACCTCCGACAGACGGCACTGATCGTCCTTCTCGCGCAGATGGGGAGTTTCGTGCCGGCCGATGGGGCCCGGATCGGGCTAGTCGACGGGATCTATACACGCGTCGGGGCCCTTGACGAACTCGCCCAGGGTCGTTCGACGTTTATGGTCGAGATGCAGGAACTGTCGAACATCCTTCATTCTGCGACCAGTGACTCGCTCGTCATTTTGGACGAGGTCGGCCGGGGAACCGCGACCTACGACGGTATTTCGATCGCCTGGGCCACAACAGAATATCTGCACAATCAGGTTCGGGCGAAGACGCTTTTTGCCACGCACTACCACGAACTGACGGCTCTTGCCGACCACCTGGACAGCGTGGTCAACGTCCACGTCGCAGCCGATGAGCGGGATGGAAACGTGACCTTCCTCCGGACAGTAAGAGACGGCGCCGCAGATCGGAGTTACGGGATTCACGTCGCGGATCTGGCTGGGGTGCCAGACCCGGTCGTCGGTCGAGCCGAGACCGTGCTGGAAAAACTCCGAGCCGAGAAGGCGATCGAGGCCCGCGGTGGCGGTGGCGAACCGATTCAGACTGTGTTCGATGTGGGGCAGGGGGAGTTCGTCGCCGAAAATGAGTCCGACACCGAAACCGAGGATTCGGATTTGATCGACTCGGCGACCCGTGAGGTGCTTCGGGAACTGGAAACGCTTTCAGTCTCGGAAATGACTCCCGTAGAGGTGTTGACGAAAGTCACGACCTGGCAGGAGTCCCTGGAGGACACAGATGACTGATATCACCAGGCTGGACGACGCGACGATCTCGAAGATCGCCGCGGGTGAGGTGATCGAACGACCCGCGTCGGTCGTGAAGGAACTCGTCGAGAACAGCCTCGATGCGGGTGCGAGCCGGATCGAGGTCACCGTACACGGTGGGGGAACCGACCTGATTCGCGTGGCCGACGACGGCCAGGGGATGTCCGAGGAGGGGGTCCGGCGGGCCGTCGAACAACACACGACGAGCAAGATCGGGTCGATCGACGATCTCGAGGCAGGCGTGGGAACGTTAGGGTTCCGGGGGGAGGCGTTGCATACGATCGGTGCGGTCTCCCGACTGACTATCGAAACCCGGCCACAGGACGGCGCCGACGTCGGCACCGAAGTCCGGGTTGAGGGCGGAGAAGTGACAGATTTGGCCCCTGTCGGCCGCGCCCCCGGGACGACGGTGACGGTGGCTGACCTGTTTTTCAATACACCGGCTCGCCGGAAATATCTCAAACGCGAGTCCACCGAATTCGGTCATGTGAACCGGGTCGTCTCCCGCTATTCACTCGCGAATCCGGACGTTGCCATCTCACTCACTCACGCCGATCACGACGTGTTCAGGACACCTGGGAGCGGTGACCTTCAGGAGGCGGTGCTCTCGGTTTACGGCCGGGATGTTGCAGAGAGCATGATCGAAGTTGATGTGTCCCCAGATGGTCCGGTGTCGGGTGTTTCGGGGGTTGTAAGCGACCCGGAAACGACACGAAGCGGGGCCGAATACGTCTCCACGTACGTCAACGGTCGCTATGTGAGGGCGGATTCGCTCCGATCGGCCATCCTCGACGCCTACGGAAAGCAACTGGCTGCTGATCGCTATCCCTTTGCGGTCCTCTTCCTGTCTGTCCCGGCCGAGACCGTCGACGTGAACGTCCATCCGCGAAAAATGGCCGTTCGGTTCGACGACGAAACCGTAGTCATCGACGCCGTTACGGATGCGGTTCGGTCGGCACTCCTCGACCACGGGCTACTGCGGTCTGGGGCTCCTCGAGGTCGATCTGCACCCGAGGAAACTTCGGTTCGACCAACGGTTGACGAGCGTGATCCGGACGAGCAGGTGTCCGCCACGAGCGAAGGAGTCCCCGACTCGGACCGGGTGGTCGCAACTGAACAAGAGGAGGAGACGGCAAATGAGGCGGCCCAGGGACCCGAAGCTGTTGGCGACCAAGCGGGGGTTGATGCCGACGAAATTGGTAGCAGTGAGTCTAAACAGGCCGAACCAGAATCGGGATCGGGAGACAGGCGATCACCCGATAGCACGGCTCAGTCGGATATTTCCGGCCGCCCGAGCATCGATATCGATCCGCTCCAGACGGACCTGTCCTTGGATGCTGAAGCTGACGCAACCGGTGAGCTGGAACCGGAAACGCTGCCGCCGCTTCGGATTCTCGGACAGATCCAGGACACCTACGTTGTCGCAGAATCGCCGGACGGCCTCGTGCTTATCGACCAGCACGCAGCCGACGAGCGGGTCAACTACGAGCGGTTGCAGGATGAACTTGGGGACGGCACGGGCACCCAACGCCTTGTCGAACCCGTCGACCTCTCCGTCACCCCACAGGAAGCGAGTCAGTTCGAGGCGATTGACACTTTGGACGAATGGGGATTCGAGGCGTCGATCGAGGACGGACAACTCGTCGTGACTGGGGTACCAGCCGTCTTTGATGCGACACTGTCCCCCGAGTTGCTCCGAGACATCCTTGGTTCAGCGCTGGGGACAGCAGGTGAGAAGACAGTTGCCCCCGTGGCTGATGCGCTTTTGGCTGATATGGCTTGTTACCCCTCAATTACCGGAAACACCTCTCTCAAAGAAGGGACTGTGGTTGATCTGCTTCGGGCGCTTGACGCGTGTGAGAACCCCTATACCTGTCCCCATGGCCGACCGACGATCATCGAACTCGGGGTCGAGGAACTTGAGGACCGATTCGAACGGGATTATCCGGGGCACAGTCACCGCTGAGGAGAGTTTCGTGGGTGCCAACTCTCACTCGATCGAAAACGGATGCTCGTACTCGATGTCCGCGAGTGACTCGATTTCGGAGTCGCCACAGACCGGACAGTCGGGGTCTCGACGGACCGGCACTTCATCAGTGGTCATGTCCTCGCCGTCGTAAACCAACAGTCGCCCGTCAAGTGAGTCACCGAAGCCGACGATAGTTTTGATCGCTTCCGTGGCCTCCATCGTCCCGATAGTTCCCGGGAGTGGGCTCAAAACGCCGTTGACCTCACAATCAGGTGTCGCTTCTTCGGGTGGGGCTTCAGCGAACAGGCATCGATAGCACGGGCCATCGTCCTGGGTACCGAACGTCGATACCTGGCCTTCGAGTCGGTAGACAGCCCCGTGAACGAAGGGAACGTCTGTGAGTGTACACGCGTCGTTGATGAGATACCGGGCCTGGAAGTTGTCCGTACAGTCCACGACCAGATCCCGGTCCTCGACGAGCGATTCGGCGTTTTCAGGGCCGAACTCGACCTCGTGGGTGACTACCTCGACCTCGCTGTTGAGTGATTTGACGAATTCGCGGGCACTCTCGACTTTCGGGCGGCCGATGTCCTGTTCGGAGTGAATGACCTGCCGCTGCAGGTTCGAGTTTTCGAGAACGTCCGGGTCGACGATATGGAGCGTCCCGACCCCAGCAGCCCCAAGATACGAAATGACGGGCGAACCGAGTCCACCCGCTCCGACCACGAGCACGTCGGCCGCGTTGATTCGTTCTTGTCCGGCCCCGCCGACCACGTCGATGGAGAGATGCCGGGCGTATCGGTACTCGCGGCCCCCGTCGTTATCACTCATCGGGATGAGATTCGAATCCGGGCCTCAAAACCGCATCGTCACAGAGTGACGACTGCGGAATCGAGTGCCCGAAAGAATCGGGTAGTCAGAAACGATACCTGAGAGAACGGAGTTTTTAAACTCGCTCGAGGTTGACCGCGCGCGGACCCTTCGGGGCCTGATCGATGTCGAACTCGACATCCTGGCCCTCTTCGAGGTCCTCTCCGCCGACATCTTCCATGTGGAAGAAAACGTCCTCGTCTGCGTCGTCGCTCTCGATGAAACCGTAACCCTTCCGCGTGTGGAAGAAGTCGACCGTACCTGTTGCCATTGCAATAAAG
>NZ_JAZKRK010000065.1:0-5323 GCF_036626455.1 Halodesulfurarchaeum sp.
CGACGGTCGAGGACGGCGAGATCAAGATTGCCGTCGACGTGGTGCCATACTCGAAATCGACCGTCGACGAGGCGTTCCGAATCAAATCGACGGGCAACGACGAACAGCTCGTCTGGGTCAGCAGTGCTGTCGACGGCGTCGAGTTCCACCGGAGCGATACCGGCGAGCCGGTCGAGCGAGTCACGTTGAACCCCGGCGAGTCGATCGGTGTGGGGCTGACGGTGGACAGTTCTCGTGACCTCGATGGCGAGTTCTTCACGATACGTGTCGGGAGCGGCAGCGAACCGGACACCGACCCAGACACCGAAACGGATACCGACCGGGACACTGAAACGGATACCGACCGGGACACCGATGACGACTACGAATCACCATCGATATGGGTGACCGAGGTCACGCTCCAACCCCGCGAGATCCAGGCGAACGAGACCGCGTCGATCGCGGCGACGCTCGAGAACAATGGCACGGCCACCGGTACACAGGCAGTGGGTCTCGAAGTCGATGGGACGGTCGTCGCACAGCGGAAAGTTCGGTTGCACCCCGGCAAGTCTGAGCAAGTGACCTTCGAACGGCTTTTCGGCCGGATCGGCGATTTCGATATCGCTATCAAGACTCTCGGTGAGGGGACAGACTCCAAGAAGAGTCCAGGGAATTTGTCCGTCACGCACCCACCTGAGGGACCGGTTTTTGTGGTGAGGGAGGGGTCGGTATCGACGACTGACGCCAGGCCCGGGGATCCAGTCGATGTGACCGCGACGATCGTCAACGTCGGCGACCAACCCGGGACCTTCACCACAGAGTTGGCGGTCAATGGGATCGTCTATCAGACAAAGACCCTCGAGATCAGCCCCGGTGAGGAGGTGACGGGAACCTTCACACGAGCGTTCCGGAACGAGGGAACCTACACGGTGAACGTGAGCGCAACAGCGGCTGGCAAGATAACGGTCGACACAACGGGGGAACACGTTTGGCCCACCCAATCGGAGTATGTCCTGACACCAGTGATTGGAACAGTCGGGCTGATAATGTTGTTCAGTGTTGTGGCGATCAAACGCCGACGTCTGCGTGAATACATCCGATGGTTCTTGTGAATGACTGGGAGTTGGCCACACACGGAGAGAGACTACCACATGCCGTTCAACGGGGGTTTTGCCATCGAGAGCGCGTGGTTTCCCACCGAGAGGAGCGAGGAGGAATTTATTACTCGATGGCCACTGAATTACCGACAATGAAAGCTGTCGGACCTCTCACAGTCATGCAGTCGGTGCAACTGCAAACGGAGGTGGCGACGTCGTGAGACTCCGGTCATTCGCGGAATCCACACTCCTTACGATAGGAATCATCATCGTCATCGGGCTTCTGGTGGGTCAGGTACTCGGCCAGCCCGTTATGCTCGGGTTTGTCACGTCCGAGAGTATGGAGCCCTCACTCGGAGCCGGGGATGGGTTCGTCGCGGTGCCAGTGGTTCTGGCTGGCGATATTCAGGAAGGCGATGTCGTGACCTACGAGGCGGCAGAGCTCGACGGTGGGGGAATGACGACACATAGGGTGGTCGGCGAGACCGACGAAGGCTATATTACGAAAGGTGACGCGAACCCCTTTACCGATCAGGACGCCGGTGAGCCTCCGGTGACTGAGACCCGAGTGGTGGGGCACGCGCTACAGATCGGTGATACGGTCGTAAGGATTCCGTACCTCGGCACTGTCGTTATGGGTGTCCAAGCGGGCGCGGATACATTCCAGTCGAGTGTCGCGTCGGTGTTCGGTCTCAAAGGGGGTCTCCAGCAAACCCAAATCGGTGGTGCGTTCGTTGCCCTCGGGCTGTTCTTCATCGGACTCGCATTGTTGGTCGGGGGCGAACCAAAGGGCAGCCGTGATATCCACCGGTCGACCAACCGTTCGAACGTCATCAGAGTCTGGGTGGTCGCGGGTGCGGTCCTCGCCGTCCTCGTCGTCACGGCATCAGCAGCGATGGCGGTCCCTGCGGGTACACAAGAATACGGGGTGATGAGTTCAGAGACACCGGGAGAAGACCCACTGATGATCGAGGCCGGCGGGAGTTCGACGGTCGAGCATACCGTCCGAAACGACGGATTCATCCCGGTCATCGTTTTCTTCCAGCCGGGAGAAAGTGTAGCGGTCTCCCCAAATCGGGTTTGGGTGAGTGGAGGTGAATCCGCAGACATCAGCGTTTCTCTTTCGGTCCCCGAAGAAGAGGGCTATCACACGCGCCTCCTCCAGGAAAATCGGTACCTGGTTCTCCTTCCGCCCGCGATCATTGCGGTTCTTCATTCCATTCATCCGCTTGCTGTTATGTTGACGATCAACGTACTCATATCGGGTGTCGGACTGGGCCTCATATTGCTCGTGTTCGGGACGGGAAATATTCGGTTTCGGTCCGTGGATAACATCCCGCTTGGCGTTCGAATCCGGAGAAAGGTGCAAAAATGGTTGTAATACCAACCCGGTGCCACCTCAGATCGATAGTCGAAGGCCGTCTGCAGGTAAATGAACCAATGCTATTATATCAACTGCCAGACGTTGGTGTGGTACGAATGTCAGGCGAGAGAAGCGCCCCGTTCCATGTAGTATACACTCATGAACGGGTCCAGTCTGTTTCAGACTGGGCTGCGCCAGCCGCTGGGAGGAGGTGACGACGGTGTTCGACAATCCGCGCGTGAAATTGTTCATCGCGAACCACCGTCGAAAACTCCTGATAGGGATGGCCGTGGCTGGGCTGATCGCACTGACTGTCGCCGCAGGGATCGCGTTGAATCCGCCAACGACGACGGCAACTGAAACGCGGGATCAACAATCCATAGCCACAACGGGTGCGATGAACGCATCTGTGGTCGACGGTGGAGAGTGGGATAATCTCTCGCCGAACAGGGAGACGTTTCTACTCGAATCCTCTCCAAGCATTGATTTCGAAGCTCGCACGACCGGTCCAGACGGCACAACAGTGGCTCATGTGGTGACCCTTCAGATCGAGGGAACGCGTGATGATGACGTGTTCTGGTACGAAGAAGAAGTCCTCCTCGAAGAAGAACTGACGGTCGAGAACGGGGAAGCGGATGCATCGGTGTCGGTCAACGTCAGCGAGGTGGGCCAACGGCTCTCGACGGTTCGCAACCGGCTCGCAGGTGTCGGAAGCGTCCAGTCACGCGTCCACTTGCGGACCGAGTACGATACCGGAACGTACCAAGGTGAACTCACGTCGACAAGTGTTTTGACTGTCACCAATCGTGCCTACTGGCTGGAGTCGAAACTCTCCGACACCGCCACCCGGGACACAACCGTCCAAGTCGAGCGGACTGAATCCCCGAACTGGCCCGCCGTCTCGTTGATCGGGCTCGTCGGGCTGTTGTTGTTGACCGGCGCGGTTCGAATCCGAACAGTGGACCCCAAGGATTTGGACATGTCCGCTCTCAGACAGCGTGTCCACCGGAATCGATACGCGGACTGGATCTCGTCTGGATCGGTACAGACCAGCGAGGGGAAGGACTACATTGAAATGGACCTGCTCGAAGACCTCGTCGACGTGGCGATCGACACCAACGAACGGGTCGTCTACGACGAGGAGCAGGACCTCTTTGCTGTGATTGAAGAGAACAGCGTATACTACTATAGCAATAGCAGTGATTGAGAAAAAGAGCCGTGGTCAGAAGACGGCCTCGTCGAAATCCAGGGTCGGCCGACAAAAGCGGTTCGGCAAGTGAATAAGGGAAAGGGCCAGGATGTGAGATGAGAAAATCGTTGGCGGTGAGGGTGGCACGGAGCAGTTAATCCGATCGGGCACATCGGACAGGGCGGCGGACCCTTTTCCACCGGTGACGGTATTGTGGCTGGATTCTCTTTCGACCCGGACAATCGGTTTCGGCTCGATACCACGCGGAAACCAGGAGATGCTTCGGTGACATCTGTTCGATATGACCCCCGCTATCAACGGAACTGGTCGATGATCGAAGGGCTGAATTTTGACGCTTCGCAGCCAGCAACAAGTGCGAGCAGGAGTGCCCGGTAGAACAGTGACAAACGACCAATCCGCGACGCAAATCGATCGTCCGCCGCTCTTTCAGCACTGTTTCAATGTGGCAGAGACCGGTCATTGGACCCCAAAATGGCTAAAGCCGCCCTTCACACATTTTTCACTCGTTTTTGAAGGACAGAAGCGCGTCCTGAACCGGCTCGATCCGCTCATCACCTGCCACGATCGTGAGTACGGCGACGTCCGTGTCGTAGACCATGACCAATTGGCGATCGTCGAAAGTCAGGGTACGAGATTTGACCTGTGTCGAACCGGGGAACATCGAATCTAACATCATCTCGTGCTCGAAGAAATCGAGCTGGAAATACGAGGTGAGGGCGGCGTCTTCCTCGTACCCATTGTTGGAATGATGAATTTTAAACTTCTCCTCGTCGTAGGTGGCGATAAGTTGGGGCACACCTTCAATACTTTCTGCTACAGTTTCGGTGAGTCCGTCCAATTGATGCAGATCGGCCGTCGCGGTATTATCGGTTGCTTGTTGGCTCATGATTCGTCTCCGTCATCCGTGGGTTCGAACGCGTCCTTGAGGGAGCTGTACACCGTTTCGAACTCATCAACGGTCCTACGGATTTGCGCCAGTTCGGCGTCGGTTTTCTCCTCCACCTCTTCGAGTGACTCTGACAGTGCGTCCAGGTGCTCTTGGGTCTCGACGATGTCAGCGTCCATCTCTTGACGGCCGGTCTCGACATTGTCCTGTACCGCTGCGATATCGGCCTGAACCGCCCCAACATCGTTCTGAACTGTCTCGACGTCGTCTTGGATTGCCGCAAACGACGTCTCCATCTGCTCGACCTGTGAGCGGAGAGCCGACTGGGTGTTTCCGAGCGTCTCGATATCGTCACGGACGTTCATAATATCAGCTCGAACCTCCGCGTTTTCGGCCTGAAGTTCGGCAGCGAAATTGGTCAGAGTCCCGTGTTCGTCGATGAAATCCGAAAGTATGTCAGCATACGCTGCGAAGTCATCCAACCGGGCCTGGAGATGGTCTCTTTTGAGTGCCTCGGAGCGCGACTCGGTGATATCAAGTGCCTCCTTGATCGCCTCTATGTCCTCCTCGGAAGCCTCTCCGCTTTTGAGATCCGAACTGAGTGCGGTCACAATGTCCCTTGTCGTCTGCTCTGTGGAAGCCGCCGACGTCTCTTCGACCCGCTCAGGCACCTCAGAATGCTCACGAACCTGACCGTCCCCGCTCTCGCCCTCCACATCGTCGTTTTCGATGAACTCCATCTCGTTTGACGACTCGGATTCCGGCTCTTCCGCTTCTGCATCTTCGAC
>NZ_JAZKRK010000066.1:0-5023 GCF_036626455.1 Halodesulfurarchaeum sp.
CCATTTCCAGTCACCGCTTTTCGCCCGCAATCGGTACTCCCACTCGTAGAATTCCGTTCGATTCTCGATATGCTCTCTTAGTACTTCGTCATGTTTGGATATGCCTTCCGGGTGAACGAGTTGCTCCCAGCCGGGGAGTCTGCTGCCGAACTCGGCGGGGGAGTAGCCGAGCATTTCGCGGAGATTCACATGTCTGGTCACTTCATCGGTTTCCATATCCCAGTCCCAGACGCCAATATCTGCCCCCTCCACGGCTAACTCCAACCGTTCCTTGACCCGTTCCAACTCGTGGCGTTGGGATTCTTGCTGTAATTTTGCGGCAATCATTTCACCGCTTATTCGCAACAAATCAACGAATTCCTCCGACCACCCCTCCTGTTTTTCCACCCAGTCGAACCCGATAAACCCGATGAGAGTACCCTCTGAAAACATCGGCGAGACGATCAATGATCGGATATCCTGTCCCTCCAAGATTTCTCGTAGGGCACTCGCCTCCGGTGGAAGCTCTGAAACGACTGGGATGGTGACCGATTCGTCATTTTCTAAGTTCCCCACCAACCAGGGTACCGCGTCAAGGGGCAGGTCCTGCACGTCGTCGATTTGCGGTTCGATGCCGTCAGCAGTCCATTCGTGGGTATTACTCAGCGTCTCGTCACCGTAGTCGATTTGAAACACGTAACTTCGGTCCGCGTCGGCGAGCTCCCCTAACGAGGCTAATCCATCGGCAATTTTCTCTTCAAGACTCTCGGGGTTGGCCGCGATAAGGTCACGTGAGAATTCCGTGAGTTGGTTTTCGAGCGATTCGAGATATTCCAATCGGTCACGCTGCTCCATGAGCTGTTGCTCGTACTCCTTGCGCTCGTCGATCACCCGAGCATTTATGATGACCCCGCCGGGGCCGGGCTCATCGAGGAGGCTTTTCCCTCGGCTTTCGACCCACCGCCAAGATCCGTCTGCGTCCAGAATCCGATACTCCGCCGTCACCACTGTGCCGGGATTCTCTATCGCTTCGGTGAATACCTCCATGGCCCGCTCCCGATCCTCCGGGTGTATGTCTTCGAAACCCCTTCGCCCACGCAGTTCTTCCGGGTCGTACCCCATTATCCGTTCCACAGACGGGGTCACGTATATTGCGCGGCCTTGGTCATCGAGAATCATGATCACGTCGGTCGATTTCACAAAGAAGGTTTCGCGGTACTTCCGGTCAGTAATATCGGTAAATTGACAGTGTGTCCGTACGTAATTCCCCTGGTCGTCGTATTCGATTACCCCATCAAACGAGACGATTGCCGTTCCGTCATTGCTGCCCTTGATTTCGAATTCGACATCGGAGATCCCACCACTGGATTTGAAATCCTCGAAACGAGACTCGAACTTCGTTCGTGACCGGTCTGTCAGGATCTCACCGAACAAGCGGCCGATAACAGCTTCTCGGTCGTATCCAAAGAGATCAAGCCAGGCGTCGTTGACGGTGATGATCTCTCCATCAGCGTTCAGCGACAGATATGGATGCGGGGCAAATGATTGGAGAACTTCTACGGGACCGGGGGGACGGTCTGGTCCACTCTCCTCCCAATCGTTCATATTTAAACCTGTTTTCGTATTACAATAGTGTTTGTGGGCTATAGGAGACGTTGTCTGAAAGATATGTGCCCTCAATTCAGCACGCACAATCAGCGGTGAACGTTCGTAGACTGTTTTCATCGGTGGTGGACTTGCCGAAGAGCGTCGGCTGCGGCCCTCCCGGAGATGCGGATATAGTTCTGGGCTGTCGCCAGGTCACTCCGGCCCATCAGCGTGTGGAGTGGGACCGGCGCGACTCCCTGGTCGGCGTGGTAGCTGGCAGCGGTCGCGCTGAGACAATGCGGATGGACTCGACCGTCGATGTCTGCGGCCTCCGCAACGGCTGACACTCGTCTGTTGACAGCGGGTCGTGACCGCGGGAACGCTTCATATTGGTCAGTGACGCGTTCCAGGCTAGCCTCCAGCCGGAGTGACAGATCAATGGGGACCGACCGGGCAGACGCTACCGTCTTCGGATGCCAACGTGTTTTTATCGCCTCTTCTTGGGTACGCCCGTCATTTAATTTCGACAACAAACTGACTCCCGGTCGATTTATCTTCAACCGTCCGAAGAGTGCTGGCCGACAAGAGGAACGAAGTCAGTCAGGTGGGGAGCGCGATGGTAATTCGATTTCCCGTCGGTTCTCGACCCTCAAACATCAATGTCCCATTAGCTCGGGAGACGATACGCTTTGCGAGCCACAACCCCATTCCGCTCGTATGCTTGAGTTGGTCGATTTGACTGGTATCTTTGAGGGCTGCCAGTTGGTCGGATGGAATTGTGGGGTTGCTATCCACGATTTCGAGTTCGATGCCGTCTTCGGTTTCGGTGACGCCGACCCGAACATCCGATGGTTCCTCTGCTGCATGAACGATGGCATTTTCGAGCAACTCTTCGATGGCACGTTCGATTTCCGGGATGGTGGATATCTCCAGTTCGGCAGGCAGGTCGAGTTCGAATACCGCCTCGGGATACTCCTCCTGCAACCGCTCCGTTATGGACCGAATGCGCTGGGTGAGATCGATTCTCGTCGCCGACGAAGGTTCTGTAAGTATCTTCACGATCTCGCGTTCTTTGGTTGCCTGATCGAGCAATTTGTTCCCCGCTTCACGTATCGATTTTGCGTATTCTGCGAGGTTCCCGGACCCCTCTTCTTCGATCATCGACGCCCATCCGAGGATAACGTTCATCTCGCTGTTGAGGTTATGGCGGAGCATCCGGTCGATGGAGCGCATATGTTCCTGTCGCTCTTTTTGCTCCGTGATGTCCGTCTGGATAGCGACGTACCCTTCGATGTCTTCTGCCTCGTTCGTGACCGGGGCAATCGTCTGGCGAGCGTGATAGATATCGCCGTTTTTCCGCCGATTGATGACTTCTTCTTCCCAAATTTCGCCGCTCGTGACGGTCTCCCAGACCTCCTCGTAGTACGCTTCGGACATTTCGCCCGACTTCAGAATGCGTGGATTCTGTCCGATCGCTTCCGCCGGTGGGTACCCCGTTACATCCTCGAAGGCCTCGTTTGCGTACGTAATTTCTCCATCGGAATCCGTCATGTAGATGGCGTGGCCCGCGGCGTCGACTGCCTGTTTGAACTCGCGGAGTTTCTGCTTGCGAGTTTCCGATTCCGTGATATCTCGGAGCGAAGCCACGACTCCCGTGATTTCGTCTTCTGCGCCTTCTCGGAGTGGGTAATAGCTAACGTCGACAAGTCGGGTTTCGCCCTTTTCGGTCAATTGCTCACGGGTGAATTGGCCTTCTTCACCTTCGAGCGCTCGTTCGATGTGAGGCTCGATTTCTTCGAACGTATCCTCTCCAACAATTTTGCGGAGATGGGACCCGCGAATATACCCCTCCGGTTGTCCATGCAGATCACGGTATTGCTCGTTTGCGAAGAGAACCCGGCGATCCCGATCAACTGCCACCAGCAAGTCCGTGGAGCCTTCGACCGCGGCCTCGTATCGTTCGAGTTCGCGTTTGCGTTCCAGCCGTTCCGAGACATCCCGAATCAGCCCAATCATGCCCTCAATTTCCCCGTCTTGATTACGAAGGTAGAAGACGTTCGTTTCACCGGGGAACACCTCGCCGGATTTCCGTTCGTAGGAGACGATTTTGGTGAACTCGGGGTCACCGATGTGTCCCTGGATGGCTTTACCCATCTCCTCGAACTCTTCTTTGCTTTCGTAAACGGCGTGGGTGGGTTTGCCAGCAATTTCGTCGAGCGAGTAGCCGAACAGATCGGTAAATGCCTGATTGCACTCCACGATCTGACGGTCGGTATTCGCGACGAGAATCGCATCACGAATGCTCTCGAAGAGCATTTGATGGCGTCGTGCCTGTCCGTATGCCTGAATCGAGAGGTTTCGAAGCCTGAGCAGGGATTCCACCCGCCACTCCAGTTCATCTTGGTTGATGGGAAGTGTGACGACCTCATCGACCGTACTCTTCGTAATGGAGTCGATGAGGCGATCATGGTCCGGAGTAACTGAACTCCGATCGAACTCGGGAACAAACAATAGATATGGGAGGAGTACTGGTTCGGCGTTCTCCTTAGCGCTGGTCAGGTCTGTTTCGTACCTTCGAAGTGCTCCCCCATCGAGAATGCAGACGTCAAATTCAACCGCTTCCAGATCCCCCTCGAACGAGACGGACCCGAAGGAGTCGTGGGCGTCTATCCAGTCGGCAAGTTGCTCCCGGTTCCCCTCGTCCGAAATGAGTGATAGCACTCGTGGAGAGGTTCTACTGGAATCCTTGGACAGCTCTCCGCTAACATGATGCATTGGTATCAATCCCGGGTCTGCGCCTACTCCTTAACGTATGGGAAGGGCCAGAGACGGTTCCGTTCTGGCATTGATTATACAGGAGGTTTAATCAACCCATCCGCTTCCCGATCACGGTGGGCCGATCAACGTCGCCTCGACGAGGCGTCGATAGCCACGACGGAGCCGAGTGGAGAGTGACTGTTGGGTAACACCGAGTTCCTCGGCGATGTCTTCGAGAGAGTTATCGCGGGGCGTGTCGTAGTAGCCTCGCTCGTAGGCCAACACCAACGCTTCGCGCTGCGGTTCGGTCAATTCGAATCCTTCGCCCTGTAGGGGCAACATTGCGTGAACGTTGATGATCGTGATCGGAATATCGTGTTCCTGGCAGTAGTGTCGAAACGCGGAAATCTCCTCATGACTCTCGCCGCGCACTTCGAATCGCCACTCGTGTTTCTTCCCGATTCCGGACAGCGTGACGACGTTGGCTTCGGCCAGGGCACGCAGGATCCCGACGTACTCCTGTTCCCACTCCGCACGCATCAGATACTGGTCCTCAACGCTATCGACCAGTTGAATTTCAGCAATGCCGGCATGGGATTTGAACGCCGCTTCGATATCCGAGCTATCCACACCCCGCACCCAGAAGTATGGGATGATAATCCGTTCGTGTGGAATCAACCGCTCGAATTCGACCGTCGCC
>NZ_JAZKRK010000067.1:0-4577 GCF_036626455.1 Halodesulfurarchaeum sp.
CGCGCTGTCTATTCAGCACGGTCACTAAGAACTACCTGATCTCTAACTAAAAATGGCGTGCAAGACTTTGAGCGTGGATGTAGTACTTTTCTCGGACGAAAACGGTCTGTAACTCGATATGGAACTGATTTCCAAAAATCCCTGACCGCCAGAATTTGTGAGTGATGATTCTCCGGACAAACCTCCAACTTTGATCCGGTATCCGTGGCGAATTGGTGTTGATCAATCGGTTTGGAAATCCCCATTTCCCGGATATGAATCCTGGTATTGCATCAAATTAGTCATATCTTTGAAACTTTGTATAACGGTACCGGGTTCCATAAGCTCATCCAATATTTGCTCGGTATACATTGTCAATAATCTCGTCTCACCGTTTGGCATTTCAAACTCAATTGCCTGACGTACCTCGGTTTCCGTATCCCCGTAACGGAGTTGAGAGTTCTCGTCATCATTGTCTAACAATTGTTTTAGTGGGCATTGGTCAGTTTCACAAAGCGAACTAGACAGCTGATCGTGGCATTTGACTTCCTCGGTATTAGCGTCAATACCAGTTAATTCCGTCAAATCCGAATTCTGCTTTATGACATTATAATCAGAATCTATGACACGCCTTGGGTAAAGGTGAGGTTTCGCAACAGGAGGCGGGGCCATATTTCGAGTACAAACCATAATGGTAAATAATGATGGTATGCCAGATTTTCCCTCATTTATCCCTTCCCAAGAGATATAGTCGGGGATGCATTTGCGCTGTGTATTCATCACGCTCCGTGAGTCCTAATCAGAGGGTGTCAGAAACCGACTGCAAGAGACAGATCTTCTATGCAGCATCTGGTAAAGAAGAAATTCGACTCGCCCACCGCCAAAATGGTGACCTGCTGGTTACAATCGCAGGCTTTCTTCGGAATAACAGTTCTGTGAATTTCACCCACGCCGTTTATCACTCAGTACTGCTAATTTTCCAATATGACTGATTCGATCCTTGTTCCGGTCGAGTTGCGCGATCCGGAGCCCCTCTCGCCCGTTCTCGTCGAGGATATAGCCTCGCTGGATATCGTCCTTTTGGGCCACTATGACCTGCCAGAACAGACTCCAGCGGGGGCAGCACGCGACCAGTTCGAAGCGGAGGCCCAAGCGACGCTTGAAGAGATCGCCAACCGATTTCGCGACGAAGGTGCCGATGTTCGTACCCGACTCGTGTTCGGGAAAGACCGAGAATCGGCGATCGACCAAGTCGCGATCGAGGAAGATTGTTCGGCCGAACTGAATCCAGCGCCAACAGAGGGGGTCCATCGAATACTCGTCCCGATCCCGGATGTCGCGGAGTTCAGCCGGCTTCCGGAGTTCCTGGACGTGCTTTGCGAGGATTTTACCCAAGAAATCACCCTGTTTCACGTCGTCGAGGGCGAAAAGGAACGCGAGCAAGGAACGCGGATCGTCACTGAGACTCGAGAGGGCCTGATCGAGGCGGGGTTCGACCCCGACGGAATCGATACGCTGGTCGTCAAAGGCGAAGAGCATGACGACGAAATCCTCGAGGTCGCCGCGGACTATGACGCCGTGGTAATGTACGAGGCCGAACTCGGTCTGAGCGACCGTATCTTCGGAAATCTCCCAGACCGGATCGCCGACCAAACGGGCGATCCGGTGGTCATCGTCCGACGGGACTATTAGTTGTCACCGGTGTCCCCGGTCATGATGTCTTCCGAATAGTCATCGTTCGTCCCTCGACGTCGGCGGAGGAGTTGGCCGACAGCGCCCTTCCGATTAGTCCGGGATCTGCCATACACGAGGTAAATTACAGTCCCACCGACGATGATGCCACCGGCGCTGAGGATCGGAATCGTTCCTATTTGCGATAACAGCCCCAGACTCCCAAGGATACCGAACACCTGCACGTAGGGATATCCCGGCGAGATGAACTCGGGTTCGTACGACGCGGGATCAGCCACTCGAAAGACGATTAGCGCGGCATTAACGGCCGCAAACACCAAGATCTGGAATGCACTGGCGAGTTTCGCGAGTTCGATAACTGGGACATAGGCGATCAGCAGTAGCAGAACTGCTCCAGTCAGGAGCACGGCGTTGCGGGGGGTTGTAAACCGTTCGTCGATCCGGTTTAGCTGTGGCGGAAGCAAGTTGTCACGGCTCATCGCCAACGGGAATCGCGAGGATGAAAGGAGCCCCGCGTTGGCCATACTTATCAATGCAACTACCCCGATCACGGCGATGATAGTCACGCCGGCCCCGCCAAAAAGCGCGCTGGCCCCATCGGTCATTGGAGTCAACGAGGCGGACCCGTTGGGACCGCCGTGTTTCAGGATCTCGGAGTCGGCAAGTCCGACCACGGCGGCCACGACGGACACGTAGACCAGCGTCATGATCGTTATCGACCCGATCATCGCTCGTGGGAGATTCTTGCCGGGGCTCTTGACCTCTTCGGCGACGCTCGCAATCTTCGTTACCCCTGCATACGAGACGAAGACGAACGCTGCTGCAGTAATGACTCCGCTACCACCGTGGGTAGCAAAGGGCGTAAATCGGTTCGCCTCGACAATCACACTCCCATTGATCACGTACCCGACCAATCCGACGAGGACGAGACTCACGATTACGGCCTGGATGCGCCCGGTCAGTTTTGTACCCGACACGTTAAGGAGGATCACCAGGACTCCGAGTCCGAGCGCGACGTACGTTATTTGGCCCTGTGATACCGGCACGAGCAGCAGAAGGTATGCTCCGAGACCCACCAACGCAAAGGAACTCTTGAACACGAGAGAGAACC
This sequence comes from Halodesulfurarchaeum sp., assembly GCF_036626455.1. Classification (NCBI taxonomy): domain Archaea; kingdom Methanobacteriati; phylum Methanobacteriota; class Halobacteria; order Halobacteriales; family Halobacteriaceae; genus Halodesulfurarchaeum; species Halodesulfurarchaeum sp. The sequence goes on from NZ_JAZKRK010000067.1 coordinate 2,783, forward strand.
AAGCGCCAATACCGGCAATGATCCCGAATAGCGGCCCCAGAGCCCGATCGATATAGAGATAGGTCCCACCGGACTCGGGTATCGCTGTCGCCATTTCCGCTTTTGAGAGGGCAGCGGGCAGCACGACGATCGCTGCCAGCACGTATGCAAGGATCACCGCAGGACCCGCTTTCTTGTAGCCGAGTGCCGGGAGCACGAAGATCCCGCTCCCGATCATCGCTCCCATACTAATCATCATCGTCGGGTACAATCCCAAACTTCGTTCGAGATTTTCGTGTCCCATTTGTAGGATTTGTAAGTGGGTACCGTACGAGGAACGGACAAACCCATTAGTAATGACTCCTTTGTTTTCCTATCCTATCGAATATCCCGCATTTGAAGGGGAATCCTTTTTCAGGAATTGCTTGCATTCCCTTACGCAGACTGAGAAAATGCTATCTGAATACGCACCCTGTATCTTGCACGATCCCGCAGAACTATCAGTCCACTATCCAAAATGGTCCGCAAGACTTAGAGGTTAGATACAGCAAACCGACTCCGGTTCTTCCAATCGAATTATGCTCAGCTCAGTCAGTAGGACGCCACACGGCCCCGAGTTCCTTGCGCTAATAATCGTCGTACGTTCCATTCTGGAAGACGGTTACCCGACCGTTCTCCTCGCTCAGCGTGATGGCTGGCACTACCTCCTCACGGACGGGTCCCTCGATCGCGCTCAAATGCTTCGTTCCCATCCAGTCAGCTTACTCGACCATCACATCCCCGACCGCCTGTTTCTCACCGTTACTTGGACTTTTGATCCGGACCATCTGCTCCTGGACGGCCCCGTCGGTACTGACGATGACCGCGCCATCACGGATATGGCTGACAGTTTCCGCCGCCTCGACGAACCCCTCGAGGTTTTCCGTGCCGACCTGACTGGTTTCTATTAGCCAGGTATTTTCACCCAATGATCTGCGCAACCGCCAGAATTGACACCGGTTAAGACCACGAAATACAGCCCCGGGCCACGGACGTACTCTTCGTCCCACCGGTCGAATCCGAGACTGAGACTCTCGGCGGCATCCGTGATGAAATCGATAGGTTCCGCTACCGTCGTGTCCTCGACGCGTAATGAATCTCGATCAATCACGGACATCACGTTCCGTTTCTTTTCGAACCATCTCATTCGGAGAGCCACTGACCCGTTCCCGGAGTTTGTCTACTGAGACCTAGAGCCGTGATCTGACGTCGAGGTCCCGTTTGGTCATGATGACGGTCGTCTGCGCTCGCTCGGCCACGGTTTCCGGAATCGTGCCGAACACGAACTTTTGGATCACTCCCACTCTGGTCGCACCGGTGATCGTGAGATCGTAGTCAGCACTCTCATCGACGAGTGCGGAAACGACATCTGGGCTCTCCAGCAGCTTCGTTTCGACTGTGTTGGCTTCGAATGTCGCTGTTCGATCACTCGCTGGCTGACGTTTGCTGATCACTAACCACCTTATCACTCCGGTAACCGTACCTAGATCCGCGAATTTACCATTGAGGGAATCTCTTGGATCGGTGGAAAGGGTTGGAACAAGAAATATCGCGTTTCCACTACTTTGTAACGGATGTGTACAAAAGAGTCACAGCCGCGGGAGGGATTCGAACCCTCGACCAGTTGATTACAAATCAACTGCTCTGCCAGGCTGAGCTACCGCGGCGCAACCCGGCTTTGGCGGTGGGGGGCCAAGTTTGTGACGGTTCGGAACCGCAGTTAATGTAATTCTTTTTATAATTTGAGCGATGGTACTACCAATTGCGCTCCTTACAG
>NZ_JAZKRK010000068.1:0-3984 GCF_036626455.1 Halodesulfurarchaeum sp.
GAACTTCGCCGGGTGCACATGACTTAATTGGCTGGCCACCGATCATATCGATAATGAGTGACTCCGTGACCGAGTCGGCCCCGCTGTCGGGACCGACGGTGCAGACGATTGGGGGTGCGGTGCTGGCTCTGGCCCTGGCCGTCTCACTGGCGGCATTCAGCACCGGGGACTTCGTCACCGGCGGTGCCGTGTTGCTATACATTCCTGTCGGGATCATCTTATTTCTCACCGGCCGGAAGGACGAATTGGTGTAATCAAACCGAAACGAAATCGGATGAGTGCACTCAGTTGTGAAACGCCGCGGAATATCGTGGGTCCTGGCGCCGACAGCGACTTCACGTTATGTTACGGGTACCCATTGGACGATTGCGAACCACTGATATCGTCTGACTGGCGTCATATCTACCATTAGTAATTAAATAGGAGCGGGTATTCTTGACGTGTGATGTCGCATATTCCGGACTGGTCGAGTCCGCTCGACACGGAGGGTACTGGGGAATCGGGGCTGAACCTCTCTCGTCGGCGTCTGTTGAAGGGGACAGCTGTGGCCGGGGCAGTTGCGCTCGGTTCGGGAACGGCTGCAGCAGCGAAGCCGGACGAACCGGGTGGTGAAGGTGGACAGGGCGGGCAGGCGGTGGTTGCGAAAGAAGACTACTTTGACAAATCCTTCGAAATTCTGGAATGGACCGAGCCAATGTCAGTTCCCGATGGGGATGGTGGGACGATTGACCTCCCTTATAGTGTGGAGACGTTCACTTGTGAACGACCCGGGAAGGGAATCACTCTGGTCGGCTGGCGCTTCCGATATTTAGACGATCTCCCATACAAACCCGACGAAGAAAACCCAGATTTCAGGGTGATGTACACCCGTGACAATCGAATCGATACGACTGTCAATTACGAATGGTCTTCGGGGGGCCTAACGTGTCTGGAATCGGATGTGACGTACCTCCAGAAGGGATACGTCGCCGGCGAGTCACGACAATAACATCGGTTTGGCCCACCAGAGAGCCGGGACACGGACCTACTCGTTCACCCGCGTTGCTTCTCGGTCAGTGAGCGTTCGGAACGCTCTGAGCAAGCCGAGAATTCCGACCGTCAGTGTTGCAGGGACCAGCCCGGACGTAACATAAAAGATCAGCACGCCGATTGATTTCAACGCCGTGAAGACAATCGTCCCCAGTTTCCAGCCGAGATACCCGGCTAATGTGTTTTTGTTCGCTTTTGAATCGCCGAAGCGGTCCTTGATGTTTCGGGATTCCACTCCCGCACCGGTGATGAGAAGCCACGCGAGAAAGGGAAACACAAGGGCCTGACTGAGGCGCTGTCCCGTGGAAATGACGACTGTGAAAAGAATAACGTACGACCAGGTGGCCCCGACCGCAAGCGAGTCAAAGGTCGGATGTCGTTTGAGGTGATTGTAAAGGCCCAACACGACCAGCGGAAGTTGCCCACCGGCGATGTACCACAGTCCAGTGCTCGGGTTTTGTGCCACGAGCCAGACCAACAGCGTTTCGTAGCCGAGCAGGGCGAGGCGGTCAGTGATCAGAAGTTGTCGCTGGTACCGGCGAACGAGCACCGTTCGATGCGGGTGATTGAGAGGGTCCTCTGGCCCGACGGCGCGCCGCTCCTCGACGTAGACGAAATAGATGAGGAGGGATGGCAGCAGAAATCCCAGCCCCACCGCTTCGAGCGGGAGCGACAGCGCCAGTGCCGTTACCACCACCATAAGGATGGCACTGAAAACGAGCCAGATGTTCAATTTCAAGAAGAGATAGCGAATATCTCGGAGTGTCATATCCCAATCGGGTTATAGTAACCGAACACTATACCAACTCCGGCCCGTAACACGGACTGGTAACACGGCCTCATTCAGGTCACCTGATATGGGAGGTATCCTTTAATTGTTCAGGCTCTCCGATCCGCTATCGCTAATCGAATGCCGATCCGGGTCCCCTGCTCGTCTTGCTCTACGAGTAGTTCACCTCCCGAACGGGACACGATCCACTGGACCAGCCAGAGACCGATCCCGGAACTGTGCTCGAGGTCGGTCTCCTCTTTGGCTTCGAGCACGTCGATCTCTTCTTCGGGAAGTCCCGGACCGTTGTCTTCGACGATAAGTGTCACGTCGGTCTCCTCGAGTTCCGTGGTGAGACTCACCTTCGGATCTCCAGGACCTGTATGGTGGCTTATTGCGTTGTCGATCAACTCCCGGATCGCCAGCTGAAACTCGGGATGAACAGTGACCCTCACGTCTGCCACGTCAATCGTGAGGGACGTGGCTGGCTCTACCTGGAGACGCTTTCGGACGGCCTGGACCTCGGCGGCAAGTGAGCGTTTGACCGTTTTGCCACTGGTGATCACCCGTTCGATCTGTCGAACTTTTTCGGCGTGAGCGACCACCTTCTCGGCTTTCTCGCCGATCTGGTCCGCCCAATTGCTGATCTCTTCGTCCGCGGATTTATCTTGGATAAATTTTGCATACCCGGCGATAACGTTGAGGTCGTTCCGGATGTTGTGCCGGAGCACGCGGGTGAGGATCTGTTTGAACAAGTCTAACTCCTCTTTCCGTTCTTTCAGGGCGGTGATCTCGTTGAGGACGACCAACTCTCCTTCGAGCCCACGTCCGTATTCGATGCCGGAGGTCTGCTTTGCGAAGATCCGTGCCCGATCCTCGCGTTGGATGCGAACGGTTGGCCTCTCTTCGTCTTCGGTCTCGGCTTCGTGGGGTGCTAAAACCGCATCGATCGACCGGCCGATTGTCTCGCTGCCGAAGATACCGATCGCAATCGTATTGGCATCGATAATCAGCCCTTTCGGATCCACGACGAAGATCGCTTCTGAGACGTCCTCGAATGTCTGTTCCCGTGCGATGGGGCCGAGTTTCAGCAGGCCACCCTGATGAATCGAAATTGCAAAGGCCAGTCCTGACAGCGAAAAGACCACCGGGGTCGGGTCGAAGTAAATCGGGACCTGTCTAGTTACTTTCACAAGCGTTGCCAGGACTAGCACTGACAGAAACGCAAGGACGTATAGGGTCTGTCGCCGGTGGGTCCCCTTCGATCGCATGACCTCGCCAACGAACATACCCGCCCCAAGAAAGACCAGAACGTATCCATACACTTTCGTAACGGCGATTTTGATCGGCCCGCCGAATTTAGGGAAGGAGAGGTATCCGTTCGGGTCGACGGTGTAGGCCTCAGTGAACACCAGGTTCCGTGGGTTGAACCAGGACAGGACGAACAGTCCCAGGACGGGCGCGTACAGTATCGCTATCGTCTGCCACGAAACGATCTTTTTGAAGACGTATTCGTAGGCGGCCAGGAACATGCTGACTGAGGCCGCTGGGATGAGGGCCCAAAAGAAGTTCCCGAGGGCAAGGGTCACGCCCGTGTGAGAGATGAGGGTAAACGTTGCAAAGATCATTGCCCAAGCGCCGCCGATCCCCATTGCAACGATAAACCAGATAACTCCCGGCTTGAATCGTTCCTCCCAGAGTAGGATGATGTTCGTAATTGCTGGCACCACTCCTAGATACATAAAAGCGACAGCGAGCTCGGGAGTGGGCCATTCCATTTACTGTAAGTTGCGTCCATACCACTATACCATTTGTGTAAGTGGCTGACCCGCACGTGGTAACGGTTTTATGGTGGTCGCCGCGATACCACTCGGTATGTCTGGATTCGATGAGATGGACGTCGAGACCATCTGGATGGACGGGGACTATGTGGACTGGGAGGACGCCACGGTTCACGTCCTCACCCACGCATTGCACTATGGGACCGGCATTTTCGAAGGGGCGAGGGCCTACGACACGGCCGACGGGACAGCGATTTTCCGCTGGGATGCCCATCTCGACCGACTGTTTGACTCCGCGAAACCCTACGAACTCGAGATCCCGTTCTCCCGAGACGAACTCACCGACGCGACACTCGAACTCCTCCGCCGGAACGAGTTGCAGTCGGCCTACATCCGCCCGCTCGT
>NZ_JAZKRK010000069.1:0-3766 GCF_036626455.1 Halodesulfurarchaeum sp.
GGAGGGCCTCCTCGACGCTCGAGAGGTACTCGAAGCTCTTGGTAAAGACGTGGACACGCTCCTCGCTCTCGGCGTACAGCCGGCGTGTCTCGCGCTCCGAGACCTCGCCCACATCGACGACCCAAAAGAGTTCCTCGGTGGGCGTGATGTCCCGGCTGGCGTCCTCGTACTTGGTTTCGAACGTATCGAGAAAGGTGTCGCGCATCGACTCTATTGACTGCCGGTCGTCTTCGAAGGACTGGCGCCGATTTTCGATGGCCTGGTCGAGGATTTCTTCTGGGGATTTTGGCTGGTACTCCTTCGGTCGACCGGGAATGACCTTGATGAACCCGCGGTCGTTGAGGTCCGAGAGGACGTCGTAGATCCGGGCTTTCGGGATGTCCGTGGCCTCCGAGAGCGTGGGGGCTGTCGACCGGCCAATCGTGAGCAATTCCTCGAGGGCGGTCGCCTCGTACTCACCCAAGTCGAGACGTTCGAGGAGTCGCTCTGGGTCCTGACGGGAATCCATTTTTTGGGCAAAGGGATGGTGTGGGCAAAAAGGAACCGGGACCCTCCGGTACCTTTTTACTCACCCAGTTCATTGTAGTTACTAAGAAAATGAGTAACCAGGTTTCAGAGACGAACACAGGTGGGGCGGATGGTGATCGGAGTCACTTGGAAGACGTGGAAGCCGGCGCCGGCTGTACGGAAATCTGGGAGACGCTCAGCGAGCGGCGGGCCCAGGCCGAAGCCGCTGCGGACGACTAATGGATTTTTGCGTCTCGAACGGGTTTGTTTGTGTAGTCCAATCGACGCGTGACACTAACACACATTCATGAAAGCAGTCATCCTGGCCGCCGGCGAGGGCCGTCGGCTCTCCCCCCTGACGAACGTGCGCCCGAAACCGATGCTTCCGGTCGCGAACAAACCGATACTGGCAGACGTCATTGAGGCGGTCGCAGCGGCCGGCTTGGAGGAAGTCCTGCTGGTCGTGGGCTACAAATCCGACCGTATTCAGCAGTACGTCGGTGATGGCGACGATTGGGGCGTGGACGTCGAATATGTCCATCAAGAAAAACAACTCGGGACGGGCGATGCAGTCCTGGAGGCTGAGCCCTACATCGATGACAAGTTCCTCGTGCTGAACGGGGATCGCGTTATCGATAGCACAGTCCTGGAGGACGTTATCGACCGACGCCGCGAGACAGGAGAAGCGGTGATGGCCGTCACGCGAGCAGAGGAGCGGTCGCTGTACGGTGTCGTCGAACTTGACGGGGATCGGGTGACTCGTATCGTCGAGAAACCGCAGCCCCAAGAGATCGATTCGGATCTGATCAATGCCGGCGTCTATGCCTTTGATCCGGACATCTTCGCCTGGATTCGAGATACCACCGTGCATGGTGAACTCGCGCTGACGGATGTCCTCTCTCGATATCTGGAGGCTGAACCGATCCAGGCCGTACCGGATACGCAAAGCTGGTTTGACGTGACGCGGCCCTGGGACCTGCTCACCGTGAATGCAGCACTGCTTGAAGGCGAACCCGCTCCCAATAGCGGGGCCGTCGACCCATCAGCACATGTGTCCTCGGCGGTCAAACTTGGGTCCGACGTCACCGTCTATCCGAACGCCACACTCCTGAGCGGGACGGCCATCGGCGACAACGTCTCAATTGGGCCGAACGCCACGATCTCGAACTCGTTGGTGATGGCCGACGCGACGGTCGAGGCGGGAGCCGTGATTCGTGATGCAGTGATTGCAGAGAACGTCACGATTGGCCCGAACACGACAGTCGTCGGCGGACGGGCGGAAATCGTGTTACAAGAGACAGTGCATCGGAACGTCACACTCGGGGGCGTTCTCGGAGATAATGCACAGATCGGTGGCGACGTGACGGTGTTGCCCGGGAGTTTTGTCGGCAACGGCGCGACTGTCAAGGACGGGGCACGAATCGAGGGCCGGATCGAACCCAACGGAACGGTCCAGTAATCATGTGTGGAATTACCGGCTACGTCGGTGATCGTGATGCACTCCCGATCGTCTCCTCCACGCTCTCGAACCTGGAGTATCGAGGGTACGATTCCGCGGGCGTTGCGCTTGGAAATTCTGCCCTGGACATCTACAAAGCCGAGGGGAAGATCGGTGGGCTGACCCTGCCAGACGAGTCTTCGGCAAATACAGGCATCGGACACACCCGCTGGTCGACCCATGGAAAGCCCACTGACGCGAACGCACATCCCCATACTGATTGTACCGGTGAGATCGCGGTCGTCCATAACGGGATCATCGAAAATTACGCCGAGTTGAAACGCGAGCTCGAAGCCGACCATACGTTCACGAGCGAAACCGACACCGAAGTCGTGCCCCACCTGATCGAAGACGAACTGGCAGCAAAGACTCTCTTTGAGGCCATCAACGCAGTCGTCGAGCGACTTGCGGGGAGTTATGCGATTGCGGTGATGGTGAAGGATCGAGACGAGATCATTGCAGCCCGACAGGACAGCCCGCTTGTCGTGGGGCATGGGGACGGCGAGCGATTCGTGGCAAGTGACGTGCCGGCCTTCGTCGAACACTCTCGTGATGTAACCTTTCTGGAAGATGGAGACATCGCTCGAATCACGGCTGATTCGGTCGAGATCTATAATGGCGGCGAGCGCATTGACCGAGCGCAGACACGAGTGGAGTGGGAAGCCGAAGCCGCCGAGAAAGGTGGGTATGATCACTTCATGCTCAAGGAGATCCACGAGCAACCGCGGGCGTTGCGACAGGCCCTCACCGGGCGTGTCGATGCCCTCTCCGGGGATGTGGATCTGGACGTGGAGATGCCCCGAGAGTATCTCGAATCACTCGATGAGATCCAGATCGTCGCCGCTGGCACTTCGTATCACGCTGGGATGTATGCTGAACGGTTGGTCGAGCAGTTGGCTGACGTCAGGGTGACGACCCACGTGGCCAGCGAATACGATGTTGGCGGCGGCCGAGACCCCTGGCAAACGCTGGTTGTGGCGATTACCCAGAGCGGGGAGACTGCGGATACCTTGGAGGCGCTTCGAGCCGCAAAGGCAACCGGGGCGCGGACGATGGCCGTGACGAATACCGTCGGGAGCACGGTAACCCGCGAGGCTGATGAGACGGTGTATATTCATGCTGGTCCGGAGATCGGTGTGGCCGCAACCAAGACCTTCGTTTCACAGGTGGCGACCGTGACGATGTTGGCCGTGGCGCTTGGTCGGACTCGTGGTGCGTTGAGTCGGGATGAAGCAAGTGCGGTCCTCGACTCGCTCCGGAGTCTCCCTGGGGCGATTCAACAGGTGCTCGATCGGGAGTCCGAAATCATGGAAATTGCCGAGGAGTACGCAGACAAGGACTCGTTTTTCTTCCTCGGTCGACAGTTGGGCTATCCGGTTGCCCTCGAAGGTGCGTTGAAGCTGAAGGAGATTTCCTATGACCATGCCGAAGGGTTTGCTGCGGGCGAATTGAAACACGGTCCGCTGGCACTGGTCACTGAGGATGCGCTCGTGCTGTCGGTATTGACTGACGGCTCTCGTCCGGAAGCGACGTTGCATAACGTGGCCGAAGTCGATACGCGTGGGGCAGCTACGGTTGGGTTTGGTGGCGAGAACGACGATCACGCAGTGTTGGATCACCTGTTCCCTGTCCCGGAGGCCGGAATCTTGGAGCCCGTCGTGGCGAACGTGTATATGCAGTTGTTTGCCTATCACGTCGCGCGGTTGAAGGGGCGGGCGATCGACAAGCCGCGGAATCTGGCGAAGAGCGTGACCGTGCAGT
>NZ_JAZKRK010000070.1:0-3755 GCF_036626455.1 Halodesulfurarchaeum sp.
AGCGGTGACATTCCGAAGATTTCTTCCGGATCATCATATCCATGAATTGCCGCCAGACGGGGGTTCACATACACGAACTCTCCGTCCTGAATGATGTATATCCCGACGAAATTCTGGTCTACCAATATGGTGAATTGCCGTCGAAGTTTGTCCAATTCCTGCACGTTTCGGTATTTTTCGACCAACGTCCCGGCCCTATTCGCCAACAGCTCGTACTGCTGTCTACCGCTTTTCTTCTGTAGGTAATCAGAAACGCCGGAACTGATCGCTTCGCTGGCCACCGACTCCGAGCCCTTGCCTGTAAACAAGATGAACGGAAGGTCAGGGTAGTCCTCCCGCACGGTTTCGAGAAACTCGATACCGTTCTGCTTAGGCATATCGTAGTCGGAAACGATACAGTCAATACTGGAATTAGAAAGCTGTTTCAGCCCCTCATCTGCACTTGCTGCTGTTTGAACGGATATCCGCTCATCTTCGCGCTCCAAAAACTCGGCAGCGAGTTCGGCGAAATCCGGGTCGTCATCTACATGAAGGACCTGGATTTCGTCGGTGGAGTCGGTCATTATCCGGTATAGTGTCGGTACCGGCAAAAGGAATTCCCTCAGGGTATAGCAGGCGTCCCTGCTGGACCGACGACTGTGTTTTCCCTCACCCAGCCTATAGTGATTTGCTTAGTAATTGGGTCATACTGCATATGCGCTGTGTATTCATCACGTTCCGTGAGACCTAATCAGAGGTTGTCAGAAACCGACTGCAAGATACAGAGCGTGTATTTAGCATCCGTGAGTTGATTTAATCTCCTCTCAAGAAATTATAAAGTAATACTTTCGTAGGCAAGATATTGGATTGCTGCCCTTCGGAACGAAGGGTAAACGGCAAATTTTGTTCCATTGATTACGACGTGTCCCGGATACCGTTTGTCAGCATTGGATGCTATATGAAACACACGCCAGTCCGTTTCTTTATCTACATTAAACCAGCTGGCCAAACGAATATCCCACCGATTGAACAAATCAAAGGCATGCAAAATCCACGACGCTTTGGCGGTTGGATCAATGTTGCCGTCTCGTAGTGATGAGCAACCGAATTCGGGAACGGTTATAGGAGCTTCGGATATCTCTCGTATTTCTTTGAAGGCCGGCTCAAAAATGGATGTAGGCCCCCTCCACTCACTCCAATCTTGACTTCCACCAAAATTATACCCATCGACACCGATCAAATCAACATACGCGTCGCCAGGATAGATCGCTGCGATATCGACATCACTTGTAGTCTCCGCATTAATTGACCAAAGCCACTGAATGTTTTCTTTCAAAAGGTCATTGTCCCCAAATATATCATATATTGTCCGCCATACTCTGCGGTAATCTGAGGGATCAACCCCGGCACCTACGCTCCAAGGGTACCATGAACCGTTCATTTCGTGGGCAGGCCTGAGAATTAGTCTTCGTTGGGATGACGACCTCAGCCATTTTGCGAATTGAGTTGCCCAGTCCCTAAAATTCTCATCCAGGTTATCGCTCCCGCTCAGCAACTTAGAAGACGCAATTTCTTCCATAGCCCAGGGTTCGAGCGTGACTACAGGGACTAACCCGTTCTTCCAGAGGGGAGTCAAGTACTCATCGAAAAACTGTTCTCGTAATGCGGAGGAGACATCTACTGGAACGAAAGTCGTAACTACCGACAGATTTTCATTGAGCCACTGGTCAAAGGCCATCGCCTCATCCAAATCATCCGCTGGAAATACCCCAAGCGCTCGGTGAAGACTGTCAGTTTTAGTCATAACTATTTTGGGTTGGATCTTCGCTCGAAGCGGGTGTGGAGAATTCGTCTTCTTGGGAGTTATCATCGACTTTCGCAGTAATTTCAAATGTATCGGGCGGGGAGATAATCCCCCACAGTGCGCCAAAAGAGTGTAGGATTGTTGTGAGTGGGGCAAGGATAAGAACAGCAATTGCAATCGGAATTGACGGTCGATAACGGAGGAGGCCAATTATGATCCAGATATACATGAACCCTAGGAGAACTAAAGAGGTGACAAGGTACATTTCGGCGAAAAAAATGTCTATTCCAGGAAGGAGTCCGATGACTGCCAGAACCGGAATGACACCCGTTGCTGACCAAGAAAGGTCACGGATACCATACATGAGGATGCGATCGACAGAAAGAATCTGAAAATCCTCACGACTTCCAGCAATCCAGCGACGCCGTTGCTGGAACATCTCCCAGAAATTAGGAGGAGCCTGGTTTGAGATACGGTCAGGAATATATGCAAAAGACACCTCTCTATCAAGTTCGGTGAACGCTCGCCACATAAAGACTGTATCCTCAATAACAGTCGGATAATCCCAAGTGATTTCGTCTTCCACGGATTTCCTAATAGCTATTCCGCCTCCCCAAGCGTATAGCGGAATTTTTACCCGCGGAAACGAGGTTTGTTCAATTTGAAATCCGATGCGATTGATTTCACAAAAGTATGTGAGTAGGCTAGAGGTTTTGCGGGGAAATTCGTTAAACTGAATGATATCAGCATCGGGAAACCCCCCAAACTCAAGCATATGACTGTCCTCGTCGAGGTAAAGTGTAAATTCGCGTTTAGATGGTATCGATTGACGTGCCCATTCTACCGCACGCGCTTTATTCGTTGCGTCGGACTCGAAATCCGCAGGTACCACCCGAACTTCCGCCCCTGGAATCTCAATTAATTCCTCAGCTATGACATACGGTTTGTCAAACGAATCAGGGAGGTTTCGAACAGTTTCGCGAACTACGGATTCATTATCAACAGTTAAGATTCGGACCTGTGCGTCTCCTGCGTCGTATTGGCGAGAAGGTGGGGAGTAAAAAATACCGTACCTAAGCATCTCGTAACTCCAAAACAAGGCCCCGGCTATGTAGAGACTTAATACCGACCAGAGGAGTATTGTGGCCCCAATGTTGACAAATGGGATACGGCTTATTTGGAGGGGTAGAAAAAACATTTGATCCTTGTTAATACCTAAAGTGCATTAAATTTACCATTTTTGGAAAAATAAGTGGCATCTTAGTAATTTCGCTTGCTGTATAAGCGCGTTCTATTCATCATGAGATCTGAGAAATGCCAGTTCTCTATCTAAAACCACTTGCAAGACTTAGAGGCTGTTTTCAGCATGCTGATTCCGTGGTGATAGGCGTCCATCGGTCGTACCTACCAAACGGATTTTCACTCTGGCCGTGGAGGCGAAGTGCATGGAGATCGTCAAGAACACACTTGAGGTATCGCTGGACGAGTTCCTCAACCGGCCGTTGTTCTGTTTTGTTGCGCAGGAATCTGATACCGGCCCCCGGGTGTCCCCCCTCTGGTTCTTGTGGGAGGCGGGGGCCATTTGGAACGTCGCACGGTTGAGTGGCCGGTCGTACCCCGAGCGGGTAAAGCAGTATCCGCAAACGGCACTCGGAATCGTTGATTTCGACCCCGCTACGGGACGGGTGGAACACGTTGGAATGCGTGGAAAGGCAACGCTCGAACCGTACGATACGGCCCGAGCAAAACGCCTTTTCCAGAAGTATCTTGGCGATCAACAAAGCGAGTGGCCCGCGATGTTCGTCGAGTTCGATACGGACGATTACCGACTAATCAGATTCGAAGCTGAGACGGTTGTGGCCCGTGATCAATCCTACCCGACTCCAGAAGACAGGAGCGACTAAAAAAGTAATTCACTCGGACGACCCGTTAGTTCTTTCCCCCGTGGCGCTGGCAATGAATTCATGGACAC
>NZ_JAZKRK010000071.1:0-3336 GCF_036626455.1 Halodesulfurarchaeum sp.
CCGGGTGCAGTCCCGTAAATTCCAGGCCTGCAGTTTCCTCGTACCCAAACGCGATATTGGCGGCGTGGATTGCCTGGCCAGATGCGCCTTTCATCACGTTATCGATAGCGGTGAAGACGACGATCCGGCCGTTTTGCTCGTCGAGTTCGAAGCCGATTTCGGCGTTGTTCGTTCCCGCAACCGCCTTCGGTTCTGGATATCGATAGACCCCGCCGCCACCCGTTACGATGCGCATGAACGGCTCCTCGCCGTACGTCTCCCGAAGGGCCTGCCAGACATCGGCTTTTTCGGGGAGCGATTCGGGAAAGAGATGGCTCGTCGCAGCGGCGCCACGGACCATGTCCACCGCGTGGACGGTAAAGGAAACCCCGCGACCGAGGTGTTCCTCGATTTCGGCTTCGTGGCGGTGCCCGGCCGGGGCATACGGCCGGACCACCCCAGACCGCTCGGGATGCGAGGAGGCTGGTCCACCACCGGCTCCACCTTCCGACGAGCCGACTTTCAGATCGGCAACGACCCTGTCCTCGGATTCGAGCAGGCCATGTTCGACGAAGGGCTGGAGCCCCAGCATCGTGACGGTGGCATTACAGCCACCGCTTGCGATGAGCGAGGCGTCTTCCAGTCCCTCGCGTCCGATTTCAGGCAGGCCATAAACCGCTTCGTCCAGGTGTTCCGGGGCGACATGGCCGTCATACCAGGTGTCGTAATCGGCCGGGTCCGAAAGCCGGAAGTCCGCGCTCAGGTCGACGACGGTGTCCGCGACCGACTGGAATTCGTCGATCCGCTCCATCGACACGCCGTGTGGGGTCGCAGTGAACAGGACGTCGACGGGTTCGAGATCACCGGGGTCCGAAAAGCGGAGGTCCAGGTGGCGGAGATTCGGGTGGACCGAGCCGACGGTCCGGTTCGTGAACTGTCGACTCGTCGCCGCGACCAGGGCGAACTGTGGATGGCCGTCAAGCAGACGCAACAATTCCCCGCCGGCGAACCCGCTCCCCCCGACGACGGCTGCCGTGTCCGCACTCATGAGTTCCCACCGACCGCCTGGGAAGCGATCAGGATAGTAACGCGCATATGAACTGTTCCAGTGGGCGTGTCGTCTTAGTCGTGTCGTGATTCGCAAATATCCGTTGAACCACGTTCACACACGTCCATTGCAGTTACTATCGGCTGGTTAGAAACGGTCGAATAGAATAGTTCAAGGGATAGACTGCACCAGATTTTCTGCTCGGAGTAGTGAGAGGACGGGCGCAACACGTTTCTGGACAATCATTTCGCGCAGGTTGGTCTACTTACCAGAGGGTTTCATCAGCGCGTCGAATAGCTACAGTGTTGGTGGGTGTCGCTCTTTCGGCTACAGAACCTGTTATGGGTGACTAATCGACTTCCCGGTCACCGTAAAACGCCTCGAATTGACTGGAGAACTCGCTCCCTTTGATGCCGGAATGGGTGTCAGTCAGCCAATCGGGTTGTGGAATCCCTCTTGCTGCATCTGGTGGGCTGTCGAGACCAGCAGTATCCCCAGGGCCCCAGTTGCGTAGACTATGGGGTCCAGTAGGTCTAAAACTGGGGTTCCAAGGCTACTGGCAAGCGTCGTAAGCAGTCCAAGCAGCACAAGGCTGAAGTAATACTCACTTTTTGAGAGGTGTCCATGTTCGACGACCTCAAGGAAGCCATCAATTTCGTTCGCTCGGTCTCCGAGTGCTACTTTTTTTGATGTGTCGTCGTACTGAACTATGCCAAGCGAGTCGAGTTTCGGAAGATGGTTCTGGTGAAGTGTCACGTAGACGCTCTGTCTGAGGTCACGTGGCGCCGGTGATTCTTCGGATTGTGCGGCCGCAATATCGTCTGCCAATGACCGCAAATTTCGTGGGTTGGTTTTATTTAACTGTTCAAGCACCCGACACCGTCGATCATTACTCAATACCTCATGTATCTTCGTTTTATCTAGTGGTTTGTTCGTATCTCGTTGTTCGATCATTCTCTCCTCCAGGGTTGTGGTACCCATTCACAAAACCCTCACAATAAAGGTGGTTTGCATGTAGCAGATTTATGCCTGCCCTCGCTTATAATTATGCTTTGAAACGCGTTTCAGGTCGTGACAATTTCCCTCGGAACGAAACAAATTCCAGCAAAAGAAATATTAGTTCCCTAAACAATTAATATTTGTAATGGGACGGGGAGTGGAGACTCGCGAGCTACTTCGAGCTGTCCTTGAGCGGCAGCCGCTGTTCGAGCTATTAGAGTCGAACAGCGCGTCCCTAGCAGAGGTTCAAGCGGAGCTCGACGTTTCCCGTTCGACTGCCCATAGAGTCGTCAAACAATTCGAATCTGCGGGGCTCATCAGTTATCAGGAGGGTCGATATGAACTGACGCCTCTCGGCTACATGGTCGCCGAAGAAATCAGGGGAGCCACGAAAACCGTCGCTGTCGCTCAACGTCTGAGCCCGCTCCTTCCGACGTTGTCCGAGGAGGCCGAACCCTTCGACTTTACCGCATTTGCAGATTCTGAGGTCGCAACACCAGAGGCTGGCGATCCATACAGACCGATTCGTCGCCTGATCCTCAAAATCAACCAGGTCACAGCCCTGCAAGAACTCTCCCCGACGATACCGGAACCCGCCTATCTGCAATCACTTTTCGACCGAGTTCAAGACGAATTGTGTGCTTCAGTTGTCTTTTCCCGTTGGGTCGTCAATCGCCTCCAAAAGAGTGACAAAGTCGCACTTGAAGAAGCTATCAGTACAGGTTCGCTCGACGTCCGGATCGACGATCCGGTCGGATTTAGATTAATTATCGCCGATGATTGTGTCTATCTGATTGGATACAACGATGATGCCTCACGTCTTCGACTGGTCGTCGATGCCCATTCAGCAGACGCCTACGATTGGGCGAACACATACTTCCGGAAACGCTGGGACGAGGCCACGCCCTACGAAGAGGAATACGAAGACGCGATACAGTGACCCCGTGAGCGGCGGTCACTTGGATTCCTCCCTTCGTTGTGGGGGGCGGGGATCGTCCGGTGCAACAAATGAGACGCTTTCCGGTTGCAACCTCGGCATCTTGAAATTAGTGAGGAAGCCATCACCGCTTAGTTCGGTTACTCAGCTGCCGTTGTCTAGGAGTCTTCTGTTGTTGGAGTGACCTCGGTGGTTGAGGTAGATGTCGTCTCAGTGGTCTCTGTAGTCGTCGGTTCTTCAGTAGTCGCCGGAGTGGAAGTGGTCGTGGTCGACTCTTCGGTAGTCGACGTCGTCGAAGTGGTCGTCGTTGTCGAGGATTCTTCTGTTGTTGGAGTGGCCTCGGTGGTCGTAGTAGATGACGTCATAGTGGTCT
>NZ_JAZKRK010000072.1:0-3078 GCF_036626455.1 Halodesulfurarchaeum sp.
TTGTTTCTAAAGTCCCAGAAGGCGGAGGCGGGTTTACTGCAAAAATCCGAGTCGGGTAATTCGTTCCAAGTTTGACCGTTGGATACTGCGATACATCCGCTTGCCCAGCTTCTGAGATGGAACTCCGAACCTCAACCATATCGTTTCGAACGTCCTCAAAATGCTGGAATTCGATTTCGCTGTTTTCCATGGGAACGATCTGGGCCTGATTGATCGACATGAGAATCACGATAATCGCAAATATCATAATGAAGCCGACAACCCCGGAAACGGCACGGGAATCCCGGCGAAAAGAAATATCACGCCCGTTTCGTTCCATGGTGGATAGGTAGCATTTTGGCTGTAAAGGCTTCAACATTTGGTTAGATACGAACACCGACAAAAGGGATCGGACGTCACCAAATTTCACTCGAAAACGATGTGGAAGTGACTCACCTCCGTCGACCGGATTCCCAAGACCGTTCGGCCCACCGGTTTGGGCTTATTCCTCGGTCTGCTCGCGCATCGTGTAGGCCCCAGGCTCCTCCGTTCCGGCCAGGACGATGAGGGCGGTGATCTCCTCGTCGATGTTGAAAATATCGTGTTCGAGGCCCGATTCGACGTAGACGACGTCGCCGGCTTCCACCGGATAGGTCTCGTCCCCGACTCTGGCCATCCCGGACCCGGATATGATGTAGTAAATCTCGTCGCCGGTGTGGGGATTTTTCGGCTCGGAGGTCCCGGTGGCGTATCGGGCCACCTCGACCGTCATTGCCTCCTCGTCCAATACCTCGTAATGCTGGCGGTCAGTGGCATCCTCGAACTGCGCGAATAGATCGGTGGTGGAGATGCGTGTCATCTGTTGTCAAACCATGGTAGTGTTCATGCTCGGGGATATTAACGGTTGAGTAACCCGGGTGCGATACCCGCATCGTAAACCGTCACTATCAGGGGGTGGGCTGGGACCGGATATCACGTGCCAAATACACGGCGCGTTTCAGTCACGAAACAGCCAGTCATGGTATCGAGACACGAGACGGGGGTTGGATGTCGTCGGTATTTCACCGAGTGACCCCTGCTCAACCGACCGAGTCACTATCATCCACCAGCGATGAGACGATGAGTCGCTTGATTCCACGTCGAAGCAGCCCACTGGCTGCAGGTGGAGAGATATCCAGATCAGCGGCGACCTCACTGAGCGTCGCGTTTCTGGGTTCCTCGAAATACCCCGTTTCGAGCGCGACGCGGAGCGCATTCCGTTGACTATCGGTCAGTCCATCGTCCGTTTTCTCCAAACTCGCGTATTCGTTCACGCGCAGCAGATCGATATCGATGGCATGCTGTCCGGCATAGTCCCAGAGCTGAACCAGCTCCGTTCGCTCGGGAATCCAGACAGTGAGGATCCAAGCGCTCCCCTCGTTCTCCATGTCGAGGATGACACCGTTCGCGGCCGAAATGATCGGTGAGAGAACCTTCGCCTCGGGTGTATACTCGAAGCTGTAGATCGCTCGCTCCTCGTTGGTTTCGGTGACCCGTTCGAATTCCCCTATCGTCGGATCATTCCGCAATCCGTCTTCGAACCGGGCGAAATCGTCCGACTCGATGTGATAGAAGAATTTCCCCGACGTGGGGTCAGTTCCCGCCTCCGAGACCGACGCGACTTTCGCGCTTCGGTCGTGAGCGACTGTCTGCGTGAGCACTATGTCGGGATGCTCGACCTGGACGACCGCTGTGATATCGCTCATGTGCTATGTGGGAGTCGTGATATAGTGTCGAGTTCTACGATGGGAATGCTCGCGATACCCGGTGAAAACCGACCGTGCACTGGGACCTGGTTTCGTCGCGGTGGCACTATGGGAATCTAACTGAGGGTGTCGGGTATGGTTTTTGCATGCGAGGATCCGATTCAATTGGATGGATTTGGACCCAGAGCGATTTAGCCTTTGTCTCTGGCACGGTTCCGCGAGCGGTTACTGCATGTGGCTGTTTTGGCTTCGCTGGCACGACTACTCAAGGAATGCTCGATCTTGCTTTAGCTCAACGCTTTGTTCCGGTGGCGCTCCAGAAATCCCCACCGTTCCGGAGGACTCCTCAGCTGCAGGGACTTTAATCGCCCGTATTCTGCCTGTCGTGAATCTTGGCCTGTTCGCGAGCGCTAGGATTGACCGATTCTTTGAACGGAACCGTCGCCAGCGTCGCATACACGGGTTCCCCTGGCTCCTCGGCGTACTCATCCGGGAGGTGTGCGGCAAACTCGACGTCGAGATCGGCGTCATATATCTCGTCATTGAGCGGCACGTCTGTCGCGGCCTGCAGCGTTTCGGCTGGGACGTATCCGAGGCCGATATTGGTCTCGAGTTCCGGGTTCCACCACGCCGAGGTCAGGTACCCACATTCCTCGCCGGTCTCCGGGTCCGAGATGAGCCAGAAGTCCGGCGCCCACTCCCGAATCGGTTCGCCTGCGATTTTCAGGCCGACCAGCTTGTGCGTGAACGGGAATTCGCCGTTTTCGACGGCTTCCTTCTGCCGTTGGAGTTCGGCTTTCCCGACGTAGTCCGCGTCCTTGTCCTCGGGAACCTGATAGCCGAGATTGACCTGGAACGGCGAGGTCTCGTGGTCCATGTCCTGGCCCAGCGACAGGATTCCGGCAGCAACCCGTCGGTGATGGGAGACAGCGGTCACGCCGCCGCCGTGGGCTTTGACCGTTTCGAGAACCGGGTCCCACACGGCCTCGGCGTTCTCCGTCGCATCGCGGACGAATATTTCGAACCCTAACTCTCCGGAAAAGCCCGTCTGACTCAACAGGACCGGGACCCCGTTGATCGTCGATTCCAGCAATCCGTAGTAGGGAATGTCTTCGACCACGTCGCCGAAGAGGGCTTCTATCACGTCGATAGATTTCGGGCCCTGAACCTGCATCGGCGAGACGTCGATCTCGTCGATGTCGACCTCGTAGTCCGAGTCGACGGCAACGCCCTGCAACCACAGCAGCAGGTCGGAGTCGGCGACCGAGAACCAGAACTCGTCGTCCTCGGGGCGCAACAGGACGAAGTCGTTGAGGATGCCGCCGTCCTGGTTGCAGCAGATGGCGTACTTGCC
>NZ_JAZKRK010000073.1:0-2982 GCF_036626455.1 Halodesulfurarchaeum sp.
TGAGCAGCGTATTTGACACAACAGGTCCTACGCGGCCGATGCGTATTATATTGTGCGTCGTTCCCACGGACGGCCGCTACTCTGGATCCCATTTCCTGGTCGGGCGCGGCCAAAGCGCAGGGACAGGCAGCGTAGCGCTCGTGAGTGGGCCCGTATTGGCCTGGAGTGTGGCTGCTTCGATCGGAAGAGAAAGCCGAGTGAGCGCGTACATTACCGGTACAGCTCCGAAAAGCGGCCAGAGCCACATCAGAAAGGTCATGCCCGAAAGGACCAACCACAACCAAGCAGCATAGAGGGGATGGCGAACGTACCGATAGGGACCAGTCGTACAGAGCCGATCGGCCGCTCGCGCTTCAGCAAGGTGTTTCCGACCAGATGATCGTCCACACGCCGGCAAGCACCAAAATCGGACCCTGGACGGTCGTTACTGGTCGCCAGTGTCCCGGAAACCACGCGTTTTTCACCCAGCTAATCGCCAGGAGGATACCGACTGTCGGCACCATACCGGAAAGAATTGGGACGCCCGCACCCAGCCACCGCCAACAGTCGGGTTGCACGTTCGAACCCCCGTAGTGCATCCCCATACACCTCACGGGGTGCTCCCGGTGCCAACCGGTCGCCGAAATACGTAACTGAACGGCCCGCAAACGCCTGGGTATGCCGCTAACGCTCGTCGGAACTCGCCTCGCGACGAAGGACAGGGAGTTCGTATATCGAGGCGAATCCGCGGGCTGTGAGGGGTGCCCATACCGAAAACAGTGTTTGAACCTCGAGACGGGGGTCCGATATTCGATCACTGAAGTGCGAGATGGCGGGGAAATTCTCGACTGTGCGGTCCACGAGGAGGGGGTGGTCGCTGTCGAAGTCGAACCGACGACCATCGAAGCCAACGTTCACTCGAAGGGTACCTATGCTGGAAGCCGGGTGACATTGGCTGGACCGTGTCCCCATACCGATTGCCCGAGTCACGAACTCTGTGAGCCGATGGGCGCCAAGATGGACGACGAATACCGAATCGTAGAAATTCATGGGACGCCGCCACACGAGACGTGTCACTTGAATCGCTCGTTGACGAAAGTAACACTCGCACCAACCGATCGGTAAGCCGGTAGGCCCCGTTAGCGGGACGCGACTGAGCCATGTTTCGTACCCCGATACCCGAAGATATTCCGATACCCATCGGCCGACAGCAAGACCGGCCAAAACGATTGTTCTGCCCGGACCGGCTCGTCGTCTGCGGCTGCAAAGGCTTCGCCCGCCTCGACCTGGGAGAAATTCGTTGCAAACACCTCGTAACTCGTTGCCTCGGGTTTCTGAATCGCGTTCCCCAGCTCGAAAAGTGGCTGTTCGACAGGCTCGATATCGCCATGGAGTGCCCCGGTCGCAATGAGAAACTCCTCCGTCAGTTGGATCGCATTGTCCGTCGCCTCCGTACTTCCCTGATACCCGGCTTCGACTTCGACCACGGTCGAGGTCGTATCGAAGATCCGCCCGTCTTTCGGGGTGCCAGCGTCGACGACCGCCTCGACCGAAAGTCGTGAGACGATTGACGCGACACCGTCGTTCACGCCCGACACGATAGCAAATGGGTCACGTGTCGACCGAGTGGAGTGAATCGAGAGCACCGTGTGGCCCCGAATCAACTCGCGAAGGCGATCGGCCAGGCCTGCCTCGTGGGCGGTGTTTGCCGCGACGTAATTGAACGATCGGTTGAGGTCGGCGTCGAGATACCGCACCTTCCGTTCGAGAGCTTCCTCGTTGGCCACGATCAGTCGAACCGGACGCGAGACTGGTGGCTGTTCCTCGAGGAGCCACTCGATGGCTCGCTTGCCACAGGGTTCATCCCCATGGACACTCCCGACAATCACGAGCTCTGGATCGCCGGTCCCCAACTGTGCGACGCGCATCAGAAGCAACTGTGGGTCGCGCCGCTAAAAATTGCGTGACTTACCAGTCTCGTGGCCGCTTCACCGGTCACTCAAGGAAGTGAGGCAGCGTACCCCAGATCCACGTCACGAGCACTCGGATACTGACCGTCAAGAGCGATCCGAAGCGACTGGGCGCGGGACGGATCACGTCGAATGGCAAGAATGTCGTCCCGGAGGGCGGCGACATCGACGCCATAGAAGTCGGCCGGGACGCCGACGAGATACCCATGTGCCGAGTCGAGAAGTTTTCGCAGTCCGGCTGTGTTGTCAAAGCCCGTGTATTTGTAGGCACCGGCAGCGACCTGAGTCATCCCCTGGAGGAAGGATTTCTCCAGCGTGCCGTTTCCGTAGTTGAACCATTCGTCTTCGAAGCAGTCATGCGCCTCGTGGTAGTCCCCGGCGTTCGTCAACCGAACCCCATGTATCGTGGCCTGACGGAGCGTGTCGTGTTCCCAGCGGTTTTCTTTCGGCAGCCAGCCAGGCGGGTTTTGCCCGGCCGGAGGTGGCTCGACAGATTGGTCCCGAGTATGCTCGTCCATACTCGCTCAGAGGAACCAAATAGAGGTGTGACCTCGGAAGGACGCGGTTATCGCCGGTTTCTCGCTGAGATGAATCGGCGGCGTGCCTTCGCAACGCTAAAGCGGGTCGATTCCTAACCAGCGACCGCGTGCGAGGGTAGCCAAGCTCGGAAACGGCGGCGGACTCAAGATCCGCTCCTGTAGAGGTCCAAGGGTTCAAATCCCTTCCCTCGCACTGCAAAGTGCAGAAGACCCGGAGCGGTCTTCCCTCGCAATTCTCGGCTCTGGTGTCGAACTGAGCTGTTGCTGTCTCCGAAGCAAGGGGGTCAAATCCCTTCCCTCGTTCTCGCGAGCGAAGCAAGTGAGAGCCAGGAAGGCGAGCTGTGCGAGCGGCGGAGGCGAGCACAGCGAGTCTTCACGCGGCACTGCAAAGTGCAAAAGACCCGGAGCGGTCTTTCCCCGCAAACGGTTCTGAGAATAGCAGACGAGCAGCGCGAGTGTTCACGAGAGCCCGTGAGCGAAGCGAACTGGAAGAG
>NZ_JAZKRK010000074.1:0-2979 GCF_036626455.1 Halodesulfurarchaeum sp.
CTGTTCTGTGGGCGTCTCGGCCACTGAATCGTCCTGTTCTGTGGGCGTCTCGGCCACTGAATCGTCCTGTTCTGTGGGCGTCTCGGCCGCTGATTCGTCCTGTTCTGTGGGCGTCTCGGCCACTGAATCGTCCTGTTCTGTGGGCGACTCGGCCGCTGATTCATCCTGTTCTGTGGGCTCCTCCGAGACGGCCTGCTCGAACCAATCCTCCTCATCGACGTCGTCTTCGGCCATGGCGAGATGTCTCTGTCTTGCTCTGCGTCTGTATGGCCCAAGTACCTTTCCCGTGTGCGGTGATTTTTGTAGTGGCGGCCCGGACTCTTCGTATGATCGTCGGAATCGTCGCCCAACGGGACAACAATCGGGCGATCGAGTTGGCGGCGTCGGTCGCCGAACGACTCGCCGGACCGCAGACGGACGTCCATGGTGACCCCCGTACCGCGTCGGATATCGATGTGGCCGAATGTGACGTCCAATCGATGGACGAGTGTGACCTCGTGGTCTCGATCGGTGGTGACGGAACCTTCCTTTTCGCCGCGAAGGGGGCCGGCTCCACGCCGATTATTGGCGTTAACCTCGGCGAGGTCGGGTTTCTCAACACAGTCACGCCCGAACACGCAATCGAAACGATCGAAGGGGAGGCAGTCCAGTATCGTGAGACCGGAACCATTAGCCATCGGGAAGTCCCTCGTGTTCGACTCTCCGGCTCTGATTGGGGACTTTCGCCGGCCCTCAACGAAGTCCTCGTCCAGGGACATCGACGGGGCCACGCGGACGGCCTGAACCTCGAGATCCGTGTCGACGGATCAGTGTATGACTCGACCCGCGCGGACGGGGTCCTGGTGGCGACCCCCACCGGGAGTACCGCATACAATTTGAGCGAAGAAGGGCCATTGGTCCATCCACAGATCGATGGCTTCGTCATCAACATAATGGCCGGCAGAAAGGCGATGCCACCACTCATTGTGTCGGAGGACGCGGACATCGAAATCGCCATCTCGGGGGCCGCCGCCGCAGTCGTGTCCAGTGATGGGTCAGAACACCGGACGATCACGCCGCCGACTGAAGTTACGGTTACCGCTGCCGAACCGGCCAAAGTTGCCGGCCCAGGGACTGCGTTCTTCGAGGCGCTCGGGAAACTGGAGTGATTGGGGCCGCCTCAACCGCAATGGAAAGGGTAAACCTGGGGACTCTCCAATCAGTGTTGTATGAGTCACGAGCTCCCGGACCCGCAAGCGACTGAGCCGGACGTAACCGTGGGACTCGAACGCGTCGGAGTCACCGGTGTTGAAAAACTCGTCAAGATCGGCCGCCCGACTGGTCGACCGCTCGTGTTGATGGCCGAGTTCGAGGTCTACGTCGACCTCCCGCGCAAACGGAAAGGTCTGGACATGTCCAGAAACATGGAGGTCATCGACGAGACCCTGGAGGACGCGGTCAGCGAACCGGTCTACAGGGTCGAGGAGATGTGCGGGGAAGTCGCCGAACGGCTCCTCAAGAAACACGAGTACACCACGAAGGCCATGGTGAAAATGGAGGCCGAGTACATGATCCGAGACGAGACGCCGGCCACGGAACGGTCGGCCCAGGGTCGCGTCGACTTCATCGCAAGTGCAACGGCCAATGAGGGTAAAGAAACCCGGGAGGAGATCGGGGCCCGAGTTGACGGGATGACGGTCTGTCCGTGTTCCCAGGGCATGATGGAAGAGCGCGCACGAGAGAAGTTAGAGGACCTTTCGGTCGAGCCGGATTCCGTCAACGAGTTCCTCGCAGAAGTTCCACAAGCTGGTCACTCACAACGGGGGCACGCCACACTGACGGTCACGGCCCCCGGGGATCCGGAAGTCGACTTCCGGGATCTAGTCGAGATCGCTCGCGACGCGATGAGCGCTCGCATCTACAACATGGCCAAGCGACCGGACGAGGACCACATGACCTATCAGGCCCACGTCAACGCTCGCTTTGTCGAGGACTGTGTGCGGTCGATGGCCGAGCAAGTCGTCGATACCTGTGATGCCGTCGACGACAATGCCATCATCACGATGAAGCAGGAAAACGAGGAATCGATCCACCAGCACGACGCGCACGCCGAACGCATCGCCACAATGGCCGATCTGCGAGGGGAAGTCAACGGCCAATAGTCCGGCATCAATTGCTGAATCCCATGGCCGAACAGTTATACACGAAAGCACGCTACGAACAGCCATGCTGCGTTGGCTGCTAATCGCCCTCCTGCTCATTCCCCTCGCTGATATCGCCCTCCTGGTGGTCGTCGCCGGCGCAATCGGCTGGGTCCCGACAGTTGCGCTGGTCGTTCTAACGGCCCTGCTCGGGATGCTCTTCGTCAGGGCGGAGGGGCGTCACACGCTCCGTCGGATCCAACAATCACTTGCACAAGGCGATCTCCCCACCAATCAGGTCGTGGACGGGGGCCTGCTCATTGCGGCAGGGGCCTTTCTGTTGACACCGGGACTGGTCACCGACGCCGTCGGGTTCCTCCTGGCCCTTCCACTCACCCGAATCCCGATTCGGATCCTCCTCAAGCGTTACGTCATCACTCCGGTCCTCGAAAAGAAAACGGGCGGTTTTGCGACGGGAAACGTCTACACTGCCGGATTCCCGGGTTCGAACGGCCCAAACGAGGGAGCGACAGGTCCAGGTGGACCCGGGGCTCCGGGACCGGATTCAGGAACGGGAAGGTCAAGCGGGGGAGCTACCGTCGATCTCGGGCCGGACGAGTACGACGTTTCGTCGGGCAATGACAAGGAGTAGCCCTGCGGTCTCGAAGCGGTCGCCACGCCGCCGGGCGGCGAAAGGAAACCCTTTTACTTGCCAGCGGGCAATCCGCAGTTGTCAGGGCCAGTAGCTCAATTAGGTAGAGCGCCACTCTGATAAGGTGGAGGCTTGCGGTTCAAATCCGCACTGGCCCACTTCTGTGTGACTCAAACCACGAAGCGACCAGCTCGCTGTGTCGCTTCG
>NZ_JAZKRK010000075.1:0-2730 GCF_036626455.1 Halodesulfurarchaeum sp.
TTCGGATGATGGATAAAACGCTACTGAAGTGGAGACACTCTCACTCCAGTGCCCACACCTTTCCGGCACCGTCCGTCACGACAAGCAGATCGTCGGCGAGGGCGACGCCACAGCCCAGGACTGTATCACCGGATGGGGTAAACCGCCAGCGTTCGTTCCCAGTTTCAAGGTCGAGTGCAATCACGGGGAACATCGGACTGACGAGATACGCGGTATCCGAGTCAGTCACGATGAATTTTGGAGACGGTTGTATACGGTCCGTTGACCATTGCTGAGTACCAGTCTCTTGGGATCGCGCAACTATGCGATTCCGTTTCTTGTCTTTCGTCTGGAGCGAAAGCACTGAATCTCCGACGACTCCTGGTGATGCACCAAGCATCAGTCGATTGTCGTTTTCCGGGATCACCCACTTAAGATCAAATGTCTCCCAGTCGAGTGAGATCAGTCCAGTGACCGGGCCGTCATTTGCCACCATATACAGGTTCCCGTTTGCAACTGTGGGATAGTGGATTTCTTCGGGAAGGGTGGTCCGATGTTCGCCAGTGTTCAGGTCGAGTAATGACCCCATACCAGATTGTAGTACTAACCCATCAGTGATTATCGGACGACCGTTATAGCTGTTTAAGCCGCTCTGTCCGGTGTTCCATTTTTGCTCACCGGTGGCGGCGTCGAAGCCAAACACTTCACCACTTCGACCTGAGACGACCGTCCCGTTGACACAGAGCGGTGGACTCGGCCAACTGAAGAGGGGTTCCGTTTGCCAGAGTTGCGTCCCCTCAGAAAGGTCAAATGCACCGATAGACCCATCGAGAACCGCGTAGACAGTTTCATCGATGACGGTCGGCTTCCAGAGATACGCTTCGGTCTCGATGATCGTCTCTGCGTCTCCAGTGTCTGCATCGATGGCGACAAATCCGCCTTTGTGATCCTCTCTGACGATACCTGTATAGACAGTTCCATCGACGATAAGTGGGTAAAGATATCGCTGCTGGTCCCAGTAACTCCCGCCAGAATCGTATGTCCAGCGGACCGTCGGATCGTTGTCTGGCCCGCTGGCGTAGGGGTTGTGATATGTGTGGCCCGCATCGTGGCCCCATATCCGCCATTGTGAGTCATCCCGGAAGGCCGGAACGCCCGTCGGTTGAACGTCCGTCCAGGGATCGTCAATGCCTCGCCAGCGGTCGAAATCCGAGGGTACTGTTTCCGTTGGCGCTGGCGACGATGCAGTTTCAGTCGAATGGGTAGTCGTTGTTGACCGACTTTGTTGGTCCGAATCCGAGAACGGAACTGGACTTTCATCGTCCGATTCGGTTGAACAACCTACCAGACTCACAAGCCCACCTGTTGCTATCGTTTGAAGGGCGCGCCGGCGGGTTACTGATGGAGGCCACTTCGGCGACATTAATAATTATTAGACTATTACAGTGAATTCATCTTCCACTGCATGCATTGCTGAACCATAAACATATTCATTCGTTTCCAGGTTCGAAGATATGAGGCCAGCGGCATATGCTATATTCCGCCCCATCCAGGGGACCTCGCGCACCTCGGCAATTGGGCCGCCCGAGTCACCACCTTCAATGTCATCTCCTCCTACAAGGTCTGTTTTAAACGCGCGATCGGTGACAGCGGTGATGGAACACTCGTCTCGACCGTTTATAGACCCCTGCTTGATTAGGGCCCCATTTGATCCTGTTCCACTGTCTTGAATGTCATTCAGTCGGTCTAGGGTAAGGCTACCCCAAATTGAGGTCCATCTATACCCGCCACCATTGGCAGCAAAGGCACGTTTTGTGCCACTGGCGGACGGACCAATTTCCATAAGAGCTGCGTCAAGGGGATCAAACTCATCATTGGCAAACGGATCAAAGACGACTTCCTCTTCATGCAGGTCACCCCCAAACTCACTGGATGTAATGTTATCGTCTACCCAACCCCGGTCAAGTTGTGAATCAAAAGTATGTCCTGCGCTTAATATCTTTGATTCGGTGTCATCATATACGGGGAATCCTGTCGTGACGTGCGTTGCATTCCCCATGTCACTGTCAGTGGCATACATGTGAGATCCAGCTGGTATTTCTTCATAATCATACTCATAATGAATACTTTCGGAAGTTTTGATCGATGAATCGAGAGAATAGTTAGAATAATCTTCAGCCATTTTGGACTGCTCGGCTGAACTATTCTCTTTTTGGCTTCCATCGATTTGAGGTCGCTTGATATCGACCGGAATTTCACGTTCTTGTGCGTAACGTGATTTCCAACCGAACCGTGACCGCCGGCCAGCTACACCTTTCACTGACGCCGGAATCTGCTCATCTAACGCCCGAACGTCTGCAGACCGCAAGTTTCCGTCATCGTACTGCTCGACAACGACCATCTTGTCGCCGTTGTTGTCATCCGTCACCCAGACGGGATAATTTCCGTCGAGTTGTTTTTCGACCTGTCGCCTGGCGTCGTGAGCCGCTTCGACCCGTGCCCACATCGAGCGTGGAATCGAGTAGATATCAGGCTCGCGCTCGGGCTTAGCACCTTCTTCGACAACTGCTTCGTGATTCGTGTGCCGGAACGCCTTGATGCGCGGCACTTCTCGTCGCGGATCGTCGATCACGTCCGCGACTGCCTCCTGCGTGAGTACGCTCGCCGCCGAGGCCGAAACCCCAAGGCCCGCGAGCGTCTTCAGGAATCCTCGTCGTCCCATGCGACTGAGTGCATTCGAACTGAATCTAT
>NZ_JAZKRK010000076.1:0-2671 GCF_036626455.1 Halodesulfurarchaeum sp.
TGAGTAACTATGACGATCCTGATCACCGGCGGCGACGGCTACATTGGCTGGCCAACCGCCCTGCGAACGGCCGAACGGACTGACGAACGGGTCCTTCTGGCGGACAACTTCGCCCGACGCGAGTGGGTCGAAAACGTGGGCTCTCGAAGTGCGACGCCTGTCGCACCGATCGAGGAGCGGATCGCTGCCGCTGAAGAAGTCCTCGGGATCACGAACCTCTCCTTTGTCGAAGGGGACCTCGCAAACAAGGACTTCACCGATGAGGTGCTTTCCGTTCACGAACCGAGCGTGATCGTTCATGCGGCCGCCCAGCCCTCCGCACCCTATTCCCAGATCAACGGCGAGCGGGCGAACTACACCCAGCACAACAACATGCAGGCCACCCGGAACCTGCTCTGGGGACTGGAGGAGCAGGACCTCACAGACACCCACTTCATCGAGACGACGACGACCGGTGTCTATGGGGCCCCAGAATTCCCGATTCCCGAAGGCGGTGCGACGATGGAGAATCAAGGGGAACGGGACGACGTGCCGTTCCCCGCGATGGCCGGGAGCTGGTACCACCTTACGAAGAGCCACGATGCCGCGAACATGCGACTCGCGCACTCGCAGTTCGACATCCCCATCTCGGACGTTCGGACCTCGATCATCTACGGCGCGGGCACCTCCGAAACGCAAGCCGATGACCGGCTGGCGACCCGCTTTGACTTCGATTATTACTTCGGGGTTGTCGCCCACCGCTTTGCCGCCCAGGCCGTAGCCGGCTATCCGATGACCGTCTACGGCAAAGGCGAACAGCGCAAGCCGTTCGGCAGTCTGGAAGACGCCGTCGAGGGGCTGGCACGGCTCGCTCTTATGGACCCAGACGAGCGACCAGATGACCTCACTGTCTACAACCAGGTCACCCGAGCGATCAGCATCGTGGAAGTCGCCGAAACGATCGCCGACGTGGCTGGAGAGTTCGGCTACGACGTCGCGGTCGAACACTTCGAGAACCCGCGGGACGAGGACGAGACCCACAAAATGGAGATCGAAAACGATCGCTATGCCGACCTCATCGACGGCCAGAGCGTGACCTTCGAGGAAGGCATGCGCGAGACCATCGGCACCATCAGCGGGTACGAGGACACCATCACCGCCCACGAGGACCGGTTCCTACCAGGCGTCCTCGAAGACTGAGATGGACGTCCTCGTCACCGGTGGTCTTGGCTACATCGGAAGCGCGCTGGTCCCCTCCCTGCTGAACCACGACGACGTCGACAGCGTCGCGATTTTCGACAACCAATCGACGGGCAGTCCCCGCAACCTCTTCGGAACGGGGCTTGGCAACGGCGAGGACCTGACCGTCTATCGTGGTGATGTCAGGGATTATGGGGCAGTCGAAAACGCGATGCGAGGCGTCAATGCAGTGATCCACCTTGCGGCGATCACCGGTGCAGAAAGCACTCACGACCGCGAGGACGAGACCTTCGCGGTCAACTACGAAGGCACCGAGAACGTGGTCCAGGCCGCCGAGAAGTACGAAATCGAGACGGTGGTCTTTGCCTCCTCGTGCAATCTCTACGGCCGAGCGACGACGGCTGACATCACTGAGGAAACCGAGCCTGACCCGCTGAACCCCTACGCGGAGTCGAAATACGAATCCGAGAAGTTGTTGCGTGAGGCAGCCGCGGACAACGGCTTTTCGGCCACGGCACTCCGGATGAGCACGAATTTCGGCTATTCGCCAGGGGTTCGCTTCAATCTCGTCGTGAATCACTTCGTCTTCCGAGCGCTCACTGACCGGCCGTTGACCGTCTATGGCGACGGGACCAACTGGCGACCGTTTATTCACGTTCGGGACGCCGCACGGGCGTTTGCCCACGCTGCGTTGAACCCAGAGGAGTACGACCAACTCGTGTACAACGTGGGTTCGAACGAGCAGAACTACCAGATCACGGAGATCGCCACGGTCGTGAGAGACGAATTAGATACTGATCTGGAGATCACGTATCTCGAAGATCGAAAGCCTGGGCCATCCTATCACGTAAACTTTGACCGGCTTGCCGAGGAAACGGCGTACGAACCAAGCGAAACGCTCCGCTCGGGTATTCGTGACCTGGCGGCACAGTTCAAATCATGAGTACTGTCACAAATCAGACCCCCACGATCGCCGTCACTGGCGCCGCGGGTTTCATCGGCAGTCGCGTCGTGAAAATCATTCAGGACGAACATCCCGCCTGGGAGCTTATTGCCCTCGATAACTTCTATCTCGGGGAGGTTCGAGAGATCGGGGACACCAGCGTCGAATTTGTCGATATCCGAAACCGCGACGCCCTGGAGGATACCCTGAAGGGAGCCGACATCGTGCTCCACCTCGCTGCAGTTAGTGGGGTTGATGACTGCACGAACAACCCGGATCTGGCATACGAGGTCAACGTTCAAGGGACGAACAACGTGGCCTGGTTCTGTCGAAAGACGGGGGCTGGACTGGTCTTCCCGTTCAGCATGGCCACCCTGGGTGACCCGGACGAGTTCCCGATTACCGCCGACCTCGAACGCGACCCGATGAACTGGTACGGGCGAACAAAGGTCCTGGGCGAACGGGCCATCGAAACGTTCGCTGATGGGGCGTTCCCGGCCCATCTCTACCTGAAGTCGAATCTGTATGGAGAACACGCCATTGGCGACC
>NZ_JAZKRK010000077.1:0-2652 GCF_036626455.1 Halodesulfurarchaeum sp.
GGAATTGGAGCCGGAGTGCTTCTCGGAGTAGCCCTGGGCATGATACGTGACCCTGTGAGCGTGGTTCTCGGGATTGGACTCCCCGTCTTTTCGATCGGAGCCTTGCTTGCTTTGCCGACCGGTGCAATGCTGGGGGACATCGGAGCGTCGTTTCTCAAACGCCGGACCGGACGACAACGTGGCCGACCGTTTCCAGGTCTTGATCAACTAGATTTCGTGGTTGGGGCGCTTTTCCTTGCTGCGGTCGTCGATCCCGCCTGGTTCGGGTCAGTTTTTACCCTCCCAGTAATTGTGGCCGTCATTGTTTTGACGCCGATTTTGCATCTGGTCACGAACGGGATCGCGTACGCGCTTGGATTGAAGGACGAGCCTTGGTGAAGAAAACCGAGTCGTGGTAAAAACGACGAATCATGGCAACAAAGTTCGAGCCATGGTACCAGGGCGAGCAATAGCCACAGGCCTGTCCGTAACAGGACGAATCGCTTATTCGCCCCCCGCTCCGAACCCGCAGCATGACCGAGCAGATCGTCGCGGCGCTCAGGGCGGCTGAGGCCGTCCGATACGGGGAATTCGAACTCTCACACGGGGGCACGAGCGAATACTACGTCGACAAGTATCGTTTCGAAACGGACCCCCAGGCACTTCAGATGATTGCGGATGCCTTTGCCGAACGAGTGGGAGATGATACCCTGGCAGGGGTAGCATTGGGTGCGGTCCCACTCGTCACCGCGACCGGACTCGCCACCGGGAATCCATATGTGATCGTGCGCAAACAGACCAAAGGCTACGGGACTGGTAACCGAATCGAAGGCCGTCTCACGGCTGATGAAACCGTCGTCGTCCTCGAAGACGTGGCGACGACCGGAAAGAGCGCACTTTCGGCCGTTGAGGCGTTGCGGGACGCGGGTGCCCAGGTCGATCGGGTGCTCGTCGTCGTGGATCGGGAGGAAGGCGCCACAGAAACACTCGAAGAATCCGATGTGACACTCGAATCGCTCGTCACAGCCACCGATTTGCTCGAAGATCGTGGGTGAATCGATAGCGGAACGCACCAAGATATTCATGGTTGTGGAACAGTGTATTCCACACCATGAACAGAGCCGAGAAGGCCACGCTTCAGCTCCGGGCCCTTGACGTTCTCCGCTCACTCAAGGAGACCCGGACCTACGACGAACTCGCTGCGGATACGGGACTTCCCGCTGGCGACCTCAATCGGTACGTCAACGGCCATGTGCTGCCGGGGGCCAAACGGGCCCGGCGGATCGTCGCCGAGTTCGGTCGCGAGGCCATCGAAACAGAACTCGCAGACCGCGTGGAACGCGACCCGGACGGGTACGTGGATAACTCCGCGATCGTTTTTGACCAGCCGTTTTTGGACTTGGTCGGCCCCATCGCTGCCGAAGCCTTCGATTTCGAGCGGCCGGAGGTGGTTCTGACCGCGGCCACGGACGGGATCACGCTTGCGGCCTCGCTCGCGGATCATTACGGTGCTCGCTGTGCGTATGCGAAAAAGTCCAAAGAGACGGCGGTTGAGGAGTTCATCGAGGCCCGAAACCGGCTGGAGTCGGGAATCGAGATCACGTATTATCTCCCGGCGAGCGCGATTTCAAGCGGCGATGCCGTGCTGGTGGTCGACGATCTGATCCGGTCGGGGGAAACCCAGGAACTCCTCCTCGACATGGTGGAGACCGCTGGGGCCCGCGTCGCCGGGGTGTTTACCCTCATTTCCGTCGGCGCGGACGGCATCGAACGCGCCAGCGACCACACTGACGCGCCGGTCGAAACCCTCGTCGAACTCACCTGAGCATTTCGAGGACACCTCGTACCTGTGTATACTCGGTTAATTCACCCGCAGTTCATGCTCGGACATAGATATCGGCGTCACTGAAACGCTGTCCCGATACTTCGACCTCGAGATGCGGGGGACGAACCTCCGCACCGAATCAGTCGCCGGGTTGAGCACGTTCCTGACTTCGTGCGCACGAACGCGCTCGTCTGATCGGCGAGTCTGCCCGTTCGAACGAGGCTTTAACCCTCCGGGGCCCTGCCTTTCTGGTATGCTGGATCGGGTGCTGGGTCGGGCCGCTCTCAAAGAGCGGATCGAGACCCTCGAGGAGGAAAAGTCGTCCCTCGAGGCCCAACACGAGGCCGCGAAGGAACGTCGCAAAGAAGCCGTTCGGGACCGCCAAGCGGCCGAACAGACAGTCAATCGGTTGGAAGATCGGATCACTGAACTGGAAGACCGGGTCGAGCGGGCCGAATCCGGTACTCGGGACCTGCAGTTCCGTGGCAAATCGACCCTGCGTGGGGACCGTCTCGATGAAACACTCTCCCGTCTCGAATCCGTCCGAACCGAGCCGGAGGGTGCCGTGACGGCGATGGTGACGGGGACCGTCCCCAACCCACTTCGGGACGTTCTCGGGGAGCGCGCGGCGCTGGTGTCCCGGGCCGCTCCGGCACTGGTGCTTGCCGACGACCAAACGCTGGTGAGCGTCGCGCTTCGGCCGCCGGCACCGCCGGAACCGTTCGTGGAATTCGACTCCCGGTTTCGGATCCAAAGAGACTGGTTCCAGCCCCGTGGCCCCTCTGCGCTGGCACTCGTCCGATCGGATCTGTTCGCGATGGGCACCTACGATGGAACACACCAGATCG